>JAESRM010000125.1 GCA_016764635.1 Planctomycetota bacterium | reverse complement strand
TCCTATAACGATGGAAGTTCTCCGGTCTCGGTACCTTCGCGGCACTTCCGCCTTAGGTTAGAAGGTACTCGCGTCTTTGAAGCGGTTGCCTCGCTCGTCCTTGCCCGAGAGGATTGGGGGCTTGCCGTCGACTAGGGGCCATTCGATGCCCACATCCGGGTCGTTCCAAAGGAGCGAATGGTCGTTTTCGGGGGCGTAGTAATCGGTGCACTTGTACACGAATTCTGCGGTGGGACTGGTGACGTAGAAGCCGTGGGCGAATCCGGGCGGGACCCAAAGCATGTGCTTGTTTTCGGCAGACAGTGTTTTGCCGACCCATTGTCCGAAGGTGGGTGAGCTCTTGCGCATGTCGACGGCCACGTCGAACACCTCGCCTTCAACCACGCGAACCARCTTGCCCTGGGGCCGCGGATTCTGATAGTGCAGGCCACGAAGGATGCCCTGGGTCGACTTGGAATGGTTGTCCTGGACGAATTTCAGGGGTGAGCAGTGCGTTTCGAACTCCTCCGCACGAAAAGTCTCGAGGAAGAAGCCGCGCTCGTCTCCGAACACCTGGGGGATGCAAAGAACGACGTCCGGAATCGATGTGGGTTGGTATTCCATGCGCACAGGATAGGGTCCCCGCCGCAGATTGGGAAGCTAAACGAAAATCTGGACCAGAAAGGGTACGGCGTATTTGATCACCCCTCGGCACTCCAAGCATGCTGCTCCCCTCCCATGCCACTAGACCGTTCCGAACGAGGGAGGTGGTGCTTCGAGCGCTAGGGCAACAGTGGCGCTGTGACTTCGATCCACCGAGCAACGCCGGCTAAGCGGCTACTCCCCCAGCAGCTCCTTCAACTTGTCTTCCAGGTCGTTCCCACGCAGGTTGCGGGCTATCACCAAACCACTGCTGGTGTCGATCAGGTAATTCGCGGGCACGCCGGTCACTTCGTACAGCAAGGTAGGGTCGCTCTTGTTGCCCATACCGGTGTTGATCCAAGGCAGCTGCTCTTTCTCCGAGGCCTTGGCCCAATCCGATTTTTTATCATCGAGCGTATAGGCGAAGATCTCAAAACCCTTAGACGCGTAGTGCTCATGCGCCTTCTTCAAGTGCGGAATCTCCGAACGGCAGGGACCGCACCAGGAAGCCCAGAATTCGAGCAGTACGTACTTGTTCTGCTTGCAGGTTGCACTCAGCGAAACGTGGGGACCCGCCAGGGATTCGGCTGCGAAAGGCAAGTAGCGCCCCCCCACCGATCCCGCCTGCGCCTCGCGTTGACGCTTGGCCAAGTAGGCCTCACCCGATTCGACCTTCCCGCGGGCCCACGCGTTACCCGGATCTTCCATAAGGATTCCGCGGGCGGCCTCCAGGACCCAGGGGCCCCCATAGCTCGAGGTTTCGATTACCAACTGGCGGACCAGCATGTCGGGATGCGAGAGCGCCATCTGGCGGCGAGTGCTGGTTTCGACATCCATCAGACTGTTGAATACATCCATCCCGATGGCGCTACGGGCTTCCTTCTGCGCTTCGGTTTCACCGGACACCGAACCAAAGGCGTAGGGGATCAGAGCTTTCAGGTCCAAGTAAGCCTCGCTGGCTTGCCAAGTTCCGTACACCAAGTCATTGAAGTAACTGCCATGAACCCTGTAGTTGTGATTCGCGTTCATGGTCATGGAGTAGATGCCCGGCTCTAAGATGAAACTAAGGCCTTTGATGGATCCCATGCGCGCACCGCCATGGGTAATGCCGTCGATCACGTAGTAATAAACCGGACGCACATCGTCGACCTTACCAGTGAATTCGAACTTGCCTTCGACCAAGGAAGCGCGCGCGATCTCACCGGGTACTTTATCCTTGGGTTCGGAGCCCGCGGCTCCCATACCGGACATACCCATGGATGCCATGCCGGTGGACGACGCCGCCTTTTCCTTTTCAGGTTGGAAGAGAACCACCACGCCACTCTTAAACGCTGCTGAATAATCGCCATAGATCGTGTAGTGGCCTGAGCGTTGGGGCAAAAAGCCCCCCCCTCCAAGGGTGTATGCCCTCCCGGGCGTAATCCAACCCTCGGCAGAAAAACCATGCCATCGATTTTCGAAGGCCKGCAATTCTTTTGCAGCCTCCACGTCGGTTTCTGAGCGGGCTTGGAGCTGGGCGCGGAACGCAGCGATCCACAGTCCGCGCTGCAGCCCTTGCACATCTTCGCATTGCGCGTCGGAAAGGTGATAGGGCTGATCTCCCCGCGCGCTAAGAATGGTGACGCTGCCCCAACCCTCGGAGCTCAACAAACCAGAAGGAGCTCCAGAATCCATATGCAGATAAGGAACCATCTGGGGCAGGAGATCCACAAATTCACTCTTCAAGAACACGCTCTGCTCCAGCCACCGGGCCGGCCCGCGCATGGGCTCCACAGAAGGTGAGTAGACCAGCACAGCCCTTCCTTGTTCCTCGGCCAAGACGCAGGCTGCCTGGAAGTCCGTCACCCAATCCACCTTGGAAACAAAATCCCGGGCCATGATGCGCTCGCGACTCTTGGCGTCCATGGGAGCCTGCGTGCCTTGGGTGCTAGCCGCCGCTTGACCCCCTAGGCAGAGCAACAAGAGGAATGAACCGAGGGCGGCGCAGGAGAGAGGCTTGAGCATGGCAGATCCGTGGGTACGGGGGGACGGAGACCGAGCCATCGTATGCGACCATGTCGAACCAGGTTAGATTTCGTCCACTTCTACGGCCCCGAATGTGGCTTCTCGATAATCTAGCCGGTGATCGTGGAGAACGGTCAATAAGAAGGAGTCCGCGTTTGCGGTTTTCCTCCCTTTTGGTTGCCCCATCACTCGGCGCTTCCTTCGAGTATCGACTGTAGCGAGGAGTCCTTTCTCCCAGGCAGAACCGACCGAATAACGGGGTCCCGGTGGCATGGCTCACAGTTCCTGTCAGTACCATCGCAGCGCTTGCTTCGTTTGGGCACGGCGGCTAATTGCTCGGTGTACCAGGGGAACAGCCGGGTACTCCAGTAATTGCTATAGTGATAACTGGACACCGAGCGCTCTGAAATCGTCATTTTGACCAGAGAAACTCTTACAACACCGGGACGGTCTCTGATTTCGGCAAGCTGGACATGATACCCAGATGGTTCCAGGAAAACGGTGATGTGCCCTTTTGATCGCTCATGGTTCGGGCTGTATTTCACCATACTTCTCATGTGCGTAAGGAAGCCCGCGATGGCCTCCTTGTCGGTCAGTTTCAGTCCCTGCCCGTGCAAGTTGCCCTCGGCGAATACAACCAATTCGTCAACTCCGGACGGGGTCAAGCGCAGCAAGTCCTTCTTCGTAAATCGACCTGCGGCCCAGTGGGCTCCAAGGATGAGCACAAAAGATCCAATGATAAATATAAGGGCAATCTGTAAATATTTCATTCCGGGCCGACCCGTCGTAGAAGCACCAATGAGAATCTAATGAGGATACCGAGTCGCATACAAAAGCGCCTATCTCCCACTAAATAATATCGACTGCTTTCAACCCTTCGCTCCTAGCAAAGCCCCGGGGGTATGGCACGCAGACCGAGATTCGAATCCCAGGAAGTGCTGTGGCGCGCGAGGTACGGGTCGGGCCAACTTCAATCGCTTTTCAGAGCTCTCCCGTTCCCCCTCTCGGAACCGCCGCCTCGAGAGCCTATTCCAACGAGCCGGGGGGGGACGGCTGGGCTTCCATCGGATAGGGTGTGSCCTCGCCTTCTATGGGCGKTGGAWGTCATGCGAATCAAAGCCAAATCACTGAAGATCMTTGCKGGAGGCGTCTGGCTGGCCGTTGGTGTCGGTCTGTTGATCGCCGGCCTGCGGTTTATCTTTGGGCTCAACGAGGCGGGCAGCGAGCGCAGTCCGGGCGGAATTGCCTTGGCCCTATCGATCGGAGGTGCGATTGGCTTCCTCAAAGGTCGCTACGTGCTGTCCCGAACGGCCAAGCGCAACCTCAAGCGCATTAAGAAGCTCCACGATCCGCGGGTGTGGCACGTTTTCACGCCCACCATGGCCATCTTGATCCTGCTCATGATGGCCGCTGGGCGAGGCCTGCGTGCTCTGGCGGCGGATGGGCATTTGGGCGGCTATCTCGGCGTCGGCGGGCTCTATGTGGGCATCGGTTTGGCTTTGGCCGTGGCGTCTTTCACGTACTTCCTGCCGGGCCCCTTGCCCCTTCCCACGCGCATCGATGGCCTGCCCGGATCCCGCTCCGCAAAACGGGGGTTGTTGCTGGTGAATCTGGGTACCCCAGAAGCCCCTACGCGGCCGGCTGTGCGTGCGTTCCTGAGGCAATTCCTCAGCGACCCACGGGTCGTGGAAGCGAATCGCGCGCTCTGGGCCTTTGTCCTGAACGTGATCATCTTGCCCTTCCGGTCGGGCAAGTCCGCGAAAATGTATAAGGGTATTTGGACCGACGCGGGCTCCCCACTCATCGTGCACGCCAATGCCTTGAAGCAAGCTCTAACGGCGCGCCTTGGCGGCCGCTATGAAGTCGCCCTCGGGATGCGCTATGGCGAGCCCTCGATTGATTCGGCGTTGAAGGAGCTACGCAAGGCCGGCTGCAGCAGCGTTGTCGTTCTGCCGCTCTTCCCGCAGTACAGCAATACGACAAGCGGCTCGATCATCGATGAGGTCATGCGCGTGGCCTTATTGGATCGTGACCCCATGGACATCTCGTTCGTCCCCCCTTTCTACGACGACTCGGGCTACATCCAAGCACTGGGAGCTGTCGCTGAAAAGCATGCAAAAGGCGACTTCACGATCTTTAGCTTCCACGGCATTCCCGAGGCTTACGTGACCGCAGGGGACCCCTACTTGCAACACTGCGGGCGAACAGCTTGGTTGCTCGCGGAACATCTAGGCCTAGCCCGCGACGAGTGGGAAATGGTTTTCCAATCGCAGTTTGGTTCCGAGCCGTGGTTGCAACCCTACCTCGACGAATACGTGCCCGGATTGGCCAAGAAGCACAAGTGCGTACGCATCATCGCACCATCCTTCACCACCGATTGCCTGGAGACCATCGAGGAAATCAGCGTGGAATTGCGCAAGGATTTCCTGGCAGCCGGTGGCGAAGAATTGATCGTCGTGCCTTCACTCAACTCACATGGGGCTTGGGTGTCTGCTATCGACACGCTGCTCTGCAAGTCGCAGGGGTCCTGATCTCGCAGAGGCCTTGAACCCGCAGGGGTACTGAGCCCAAGATAGCCAGCCATAAGCTAGCAACTCGGCCTTAGCTGCCCAGGTTACTGCGCCAGGAATGGTGTGCAGTGGCGAGTCAGACGCTTTTTCCCAATGGAGGACTGGCTCGGGGACAGTGGCTCAAGGGATTCTGGCTAGGTTTCGATAGTGGCGAGTCTGCTCGCCCCCTACCTTCCCTCACACTTTTTGATGGATCCCTCCCGCTACACCTTCGAATCCCAACGCGTCCTCCTGCAAGGCTTGCAGGTCGCCACTTCCCTGGGGCACCAAGAACTTGATGTTGAGCACGTWCTCCTGTTCTTGTCCGAGGTTGAAAAGGAACCACTGAATAAGGAAGAGCATGAGTGGCTAAAGCGGCACGCGAAGGTTCAGYTGAAGTTGATCCCGAAGCGCTACACCAACAAGACGCCCCAGATGGCGCTGCGCCTTGGGAAAATCCTAGACGCGTTGGAAGCGGGGAACGCGGACGAGCCCATTCTACCCAGGTCTTTGTGGGATTGCTTGCTTGATGACTCTGCGATTCAGAGATGCAAGACAGAAGCTTTTGGTGAGGAGCCCACTGTCGAAGGCGAGTCCAGCAAACACTCGACTGAAACAGAGGAAGGCGAAAAGCGGAAGGAGTCCTCGACTGCGATCCTCGAGAGGTACACGGTCGACCTCACCCAGTTGGCGCACAGAAACAAACTCGACCCTGTGATAGGTCGCGGCAAAGAACTGCGCCGCGCCATGGAGACCTTAGGGCGCAAACGCAAGAACAACCCCCTACTGCTGGGCGAGCCTGGCGTGGGCAAAACGGCGGTAGTGGAAGCGCTGGCAATCGCCATCGCTAGCGGAGAAGCTCCTACCTCGCTCAAGGACACCCGCGTGCTCAGCCTCGACCTGGCCTCCCTACTCGCCGGATCTCGCTACCGCGGGGAGTTTGAGGAACGCTTGACCCAGCTGATCGACGCTCTCCGGGAAATGGCCGGCCAGGTCCTCCTGTTCATCGACGAGTTGCACATGATCGTTGGAGCCGGTAGCACGGAAGGAGGCACAGACGCCTCCAACCTACTCAAGCCGGCCTTGGCGCGGGGAGAAATACACATCATCGCCGCCACCACAATGGCGGAGTTCAAGAAGTACATTGAAAAGGACGCAGCTCTGGAGCGCCGTTTCCAGCCCATCATTATCGAGGAGCCGGATCACGAAACTTGCCTAGCCATGCTGCGCGGCCTGAAGCGGCGCTACGAAGCGCACCATGGGGTCCGAATCTCTGACGATTCCCTCGAAGCAGCCATTCGTTTGTCCGTGCGCTACCTTGGGGACCGACGCTTGCCCGACAAGGCGATCGACCTCATGGATGAGGCTGCTAGTCGATTGAAGTTGGAACTAGCCAGCATGCCGCGCGTGATGGACGAGTTACGCACCAACATAAAGCAGTTCGAGATGGAGCTTCAGAACCTCGGCAAGGCTGGCAAACAGAAGAAGAAACGCCAGGCCCTAGAAACCAGCATCGCTGAAACGAGGCAGGGCTTCGTCATGTACGAATGCATCTGGGAGGACTACCGCGAGGCGCGCGCTAGCCTTCGAGAACTGCTCGATGAGGAGACGGAGATGCACTACCTCATCCTCAAAGCGGATCAGCTCGGCAGTGAGGAGTTTGGGGTGGAGGCGAGGGCAACAAAACTTCCGGAGATCGCCGAACGTATTACTGCGGCGCGCAAAGTCCTGCAGCACTTTCAAAGCGAACATGACTTCCTCAAGCGCGAAATCGGTGTTCCCGACATCGCGCAGGTGCTCAGCGATTGGACTGGCATGCCGGTGGGCACGGTCCTAGAAGACGGCATGGAGCAGCTCACGGGTCTCAAGGAGACCCTGGAAGCTCGCGTCTTTGGGCAGGAACCGGCCGTGGATGTGATGGTGAATTTGATGCGCCGTGCAAGGCTGAATCTGGGTGACCCCGGGCGCCCCGCAGGCGTGGTGCTTTTCCTCGGGCCCAGTGGCGTGGGCAAAACGGAACTGGCCAAATCCGTGGCCGAACAGCTGTATGGTGGCTCCGATCGCCTCATCCGTTTCGACATGTCCGAGTTCAATCAAGAGCACCAGGTGGCGCGCTTGATCGGCTCGCCCCCCGGATACATTGGGCACGGCGAGGGTGGCGAGATGACTGAAGCCATCCGCCGCAAGCCCAATTCCCTGGTACTGTTGGACGAGATTGAGAAGGCCCATCCGAAGGCATTGGATTTGCTCCTTCAGGTTTTTGATGAGGGGCGTTTGACCGATAGCGAGGGTCGCCACGTGGATTGTCGCAGTTGCTTGTTCGTCATGACCTCGAACCTGTTGACAGAGTTAAGTGAAGACAAGGAGGGCGCGGTCCCTGACGAGAAGACCCTGCGCAAACTCCTGACCGCGTCCATGCGCCCGGAATTCGTCAACCGCATTCAGGACATCGTTTGCTTCAAGGACCTGGGCCAAGAGGAGCTCGAAAAGGTCTTGGGCATACTGCACAACGGTCTGAACGACCAACTTGAGGAAAGGGAGTTGAAGGTCGTCCTGATCAGCAACCTGCGCAAACACCTGATTGGTGTGGGTTTAGAAGAGGGCATGGGAGCCCGCTCGCTCCAGAGACGCTTCGACCGTTTGGTTCGCGACGTCATCGTCAAATACCTCTTCACCCACGAAACCACAACAGGGACGCTGGTGTTGAGCTATGTCGATGATGAAGTTCAGATCAGTGGCTTTGAGGTGGATCCGCTGGATTGACCTGGAGTCCAGCGAGCAGCTGGTTTGAGCCGCGATACCGGACCTGGCTTGGCCTGGGGCTCGACAAGTGAGGCGCTACTCAGTCGAACAGACCTACGCGGCCATGAATGCACTGCAAACCAAGGCAGCAGCGGAGTTTTGATTCTTTGGTAGACTTCAACGGTCATGAATAATTTTGCCTTTTTAGTTCCAGCCCTCGTAGCCCTGCTTACGTCCTCATACTCCCTCGCCCAGAACGTACTTTTTGAGGATGATTTTTCGAATGGAATGGGCCAATGGGCGGCCGAATTCCCTTGGCACGTTGCGCCTGCCAACGACTTCTGTACGAGCATGTCGTCTCCACCGCCGTCCTATGGACCGATGGCACGACTAGGGGGAGCTGACTGCACATTCAATGCTGTCTGCAGCGGAACGTCCTGCGCCGGCCAAAAAAGGTTCGAAGCCTTAGACTCATTCACCATTCCTGCGGACGCCGTCAATCCTAGATTGACGTTTGATTCATATGTTGACACCGAAGCATGCAATCCCCTCGACTGCCACTCCGTGTATTTCTATGTGAATGGCAGCAACTCCCGCACTTCTATTGCTACTGATAACCAAATAGGACCCTGGCACTCCGTCAGCGTGGATCTCTCCCCATGGATTGGCCAAGAAGTTCGCCTTGGATTCCTACTCTTCAATTGGGATCACCACCTCAACGATGGCCTAGGGTGGCTCATCGACAATGTCCGAATCACCGAGGACTGCGCCTCCCAATCCTACTGCGTGGCAGCAGCAAACAGCGCCTCGCCTACCGGTGCGATCATTGGGTACACCGGCAGTCTAGAGATCGCTCAAAACAACCTGGCCCTGACCCTTCAAGATGGTCCTCCAGGACAATTCGCTCTCTTCTTCTATGGACCCTTCCAGGCGCAAGTCCCTGTGGCCCAAGGGCACCTTTGCATTGGCCCAGACCAATTCGGATTCCGGCGACTGCTCCCAGCCGGGCAAATCGACCCGAACGGCAATCTGAGCTATCCAATCGACTTCACGGCGCTGACAGGGTCGCACACGCTCCTGCCCGGCATAGCCGTAAACTTTCAATGCTGGTATCGAGACGTCATCAATGGCGCTAGTACCACCAACTTCTCCAACGCTCAGTCGATCAAATTCTGCCCTTAGCTGGGTAGATCGCAGTGTACGGGCAGCGCGCCTGGGCTCCTTCCACCGCCTGCGCAACCCGGTATACAGCCAAGCGCCGTGCTTGCCCCATCGAAGTCATTGACCGTTGCTACTCAAACAACACTTCCACGGCGCTTGTGAAGTTGGTTGCGTGTCCCTGGTCAATGTCCCGACACCACATTTGGAATGCCCACGTCTGGCCAGCCAAGATAGGAACGCCCGGGGAGCACGGAAGGTTCGCCGTATCGRCTTGTAGCTCATAGGAGCCGTCGGTCTGGGGCGTTCCGTATTGCCCATTTTGATTGAAGCGGGAGATGGTTGCGCCGAGGTAGAATTTGCCGCGACCTCCTCCCGGGTTTACCGTAAAGCTCGTGGACGGGGAACCTAGGAACAGTCCATCCAAGCCTTGAGGAAGGCGCGATCGCACGAACCTGGAGAGCGTGCTGATCATTTGTGAAACCATCAATATGTGTGTCAGTTAAGAATGTGGGCAATAGGACAACTCTCGCCAAATCCCCCAAGACGGATGGCAGGAAGAATTGGCCCGAAGGACGGAGCCTGGAACCGAAGTGCCTCGATTGTGCCGGATGGACTCCGGATTGGGTTTGAAATCAGGGGTTATTGAAGGGGTGAGACAGGGATGCGGTGCCAGTTCACCGGTAGGCCGCGCATATCGAAGCGTGGCAACGGTTCTTGCCCTGGCACCGTACCCGTTGGCGCGCACGGCTGACTCTATAAGAGCAGCCACAGCAGACCCGCAGCGCTTCCCGCCCAAACTGTGAACAGCAGGCACATGCGCTTGATTCCTAGGGCGAAGACTTTTTGGGGGCGGGTGCTCCAACCGAGGCCTGCGAGGGCGATTAGGAAGGACCAGGTGGTGAGCTCGCCTAGGACTTGGCGCTCTTCCGGGGTGAACCCCGTGGTGCAGCTGAAAGCGCCGACCAAGGTGAGGGCCCAGACAAAGAGTGGGATGCGATGGATGGTGTTCACCCATAGGGCTAGCGCGCGCGGGCCGGGGCCTTTTCCCTTTGGAACTGGAGCTGCGAAGAGGCCCAGGTAAATGACAATGGGGACCCATTGCAGCAAGTTGATGAGCAGGCGCCAGGCGGCGGCTTGGCGTAGGGCTTCGTCGGAGTGCGAGGCTGCAACCATGACGGACTCGGCTGTGGTCGGCATGCAAACGCCCGACCAGCAGGCCATTTGGGCCGCGCTGAGATGCAGTCGGTCGGAGATGATCGGCATGCATACGAAGCCGATGGCGCCGTGGGTCAGCAGACCCGAGAGCACCATGGGCGCCGCGTCCTGGGGAGCATCGGGATCGCCCTTGAGCGTGGCCAACACGGACGAGAGGCCCGCGCCTGAGAGGCCCATGGCTAACAGCCCGCCCTCACGTTTGGCAAAGCAGCCGCACTTGACCAGGGCGTAGAACAGCATGGCGAAGAACGTCTGGTAGCCCAGGATCCAGAGTGGCGCGCTCCATCCAAGCTCAGCCAGGTCGCTGGGCAAAATCTGCACACCTAGCAGGATCAGGCCGAGGGATAAGGGCACTTCGTAGTGCAGTAACCGGGTGTCCTTCTTGAGGGCAAAGCGGTATGCGGCCGAGAGGGCCATGGCTCCAAAGAGCGTCAGACTGGCGATGGGAAGGCTGCCGCCGAAGCTTGCCAGATAGCGCGCCCCCACTGCGATGGCGAGGCACAGGCAGATGTCGAGAATGAGCCGTTCAGGGCTCTTGGGGACGGAACGGGCACTCACAATGGCACCCCCGTCAATAATCCGACCTTGGCGGCTACGATCGCGATCGAGGCCAGGAAGAAGGCCACAAGGTCATTGGAGTGAACAGAGTGGAGCCATTTGGGTAGAGCGCGGCACACGGGGCCAGCACTCTTCAGGGAGAGTCGTTTCATGGGATTGGTTGCTGTATTCGGCATCGCCGAGCAACCAATGGGTTCTCCGCGACGCTCCTAAAGGGGGTCGCGAAGAGGAAATCTCTCCGTCAACCGATCACATCAAGCCACTCCACAACACAAGTGAACTTGGGCTGGTCTTTGAGACAATGGAGGTGCAGATGGATCGGCATAACTGCGCGGAACATAACAAGAGGCTCGCTGCTGACAACCCATGCCCCGGGAATTTCTTGTGAGCCCTGGAATCGGTGGCTGAATTGCGGCGCTACTGCAAGTTGCCCCAACGCCCCACATGCTTCCTATCGGTACGGTCAGATAGCTCCGATTGCTCCTGAAACAGATCGCCGGGGTTCCCTTGAAGCGGAGGATGGTTAGGCTGATGACAAGGCCCAACATCCCCTGGGTACCTGCAAGCCCAGCGACACCAAACAAGCCGAACCCCATGCGAAACCTCATTCTCCCCGCCTTGCTGATCGTCAGCTTCGCCTCGTGCCAGTCCGCTTATTACTCCGTCATGGAAAAAGCTGGAGTGGACAAG
>JAESRM010000124.1 GCA_016764635.1 Planctomycetota bacterium | reverse complement strand
AAGGACTCCTTCTTGTCCTTCTTTTCTTCGCTGCCGCTAACCAGGCCATGGCCCAAACGGTTTACCTTGTCGATGCTGATACGSCTGCGACCGGAACCCCTTCTGGTCAATTCGCCTGGTCGCAGGCTTTTTCAAGCCTCCAACCGGCTCTCGACGTCGCCGGCTCCGCTGACTTCATCCTTGTTGCCGAGGGAAAGTACTCGCCGAACATCAACGACCCTAATTGCCTAGTCACGATGGACGTGGTTGGTGGAATTCCGTCGATCAGGAACTACTCCTTTGTCGTCAAGGGTCCCACGACCATCATTGGTGGCTACCTGGGGTATGACATCAATGGTTCGGGGTCAACCAGCCCCATTGCGCCCGACGGCCAACCCACTAGCACAATCCTGACGGGCAAACTACCTTTTACCCCCGGCGTCCCCCTGAACTACAGCCATCACGTGATTCACATCGATGGCCAAGTGCCGGATGCATACGCAACAAAGCCAGTTACCATCAAACGCCTGAACATCCAATCAGGGAATGCATACGACACCGCCGCCGGAGCTCCATATAGCTCAACWGTAGGTGCTGGAATCTACTGCCGAGACGCCGTTCTCGAATTGGACAAGGTCAACATTTCCGATTGCTGGGCTGACGATAGCGGCGCGGGAATCTATATCACGAACGGAGCCCTTCGCGCCAAGATCTGTGTGATTCGCAACAACGTCGCCAGAGGCAATGGCGCAGGAATCTTCCTCCGCACCCCTCACACGGTCCCTGCGGAGATGCCGAATGGTTGGCAACGGCTCAGCCAGATGCACAACGTCCAGTTCCTGGACAACTCTGCTGAAGGAGGCGCTGGACTGTCTGCAACAGGYCCYTTCCCATCMTGGACGGATCCARKCACSGGCGACGTCCACCCTGGTCTCTCTGTGGCAAATTGCYTRTTTGCYCGCAATTCAGCCCTWTGGGGAGGTGGAGCCCAAATCGTKCTGACCGGACAATCCACRGACAACCGCGTCCACATWGGGAACTGCACTTTCGCACTGAACAATGCGACGGAGGGAGCCACACCRCTARTCCCATTTGCMGGCTACGGAGGAGGGCTGTTTGTCTGGGATYTRGTMTCCGACCCCACGAGCCACTTYCTACTCCACAACTCGATYYTMAAGTTCAACAAGGGCAAGGACAGTAACGGAAAACAGGTCTATTCCAACCTCAACATYGGGTCGGGCACTAGCCCWCTTTMGTTTGGMAGTATCACCCATTGCGATATMGGCCCGCACCCGGAYGGATTRCTCCATAACCCCAAGTGGCAAACCTTGACCAATGTGATCGATAYRGACCCACTCTTTGCCAACCWKGGCATGGGGGATTTCCARTTGCAGTGGTCATCACCCTGTGTCGACAACGGCAATGACAACCTGCTYGCCCGCGACTACTTGGATTTGGACAACAATCAAAWTTTCCTGGGTGARTTYRTCYCAAGGGATCTSAGCCACTATTCGAGCGGGGGRWCRCTCCAATACCGAGAGAGCARCGTRCCAGGCTCCACACCCCATCCKGGAATCCTCGGTRTCGACRCAAGCRTTCCCGGYGCAATCAAYGACTTAGGMTGCTTTGAAAGAGAGCCCTTTACCATGCCCCCGGGTTTCTAAAGGGAGCTAAATCCCAATGGCATCCCTGGACCAGCTGCACAAACCCCTCCAGGGATGCCTCCCATCCACTCTTCTTTCCCACTAGCCCCAACCTATTCATGCGCCTCAGCCTCTGTTTCTTGCTCACCGTTTTCGTTGCCAATACGGGCTTCGCCCAGTCTTATACCAACGAAACCGTCCACATCAACAGCCTGCAGCCACGGATTGCATCTGCGTTCGGGAACAGCGTCGCCCTCGATGGCGATTGGTTGGCTATAGGTGACGCAGGTGGCGCACGCGACAATACGCCAGACATCCTGGAGGGGTCGGTTGATCTGTATCGCAGGACCGAATCCGGGTGGATACACCACCAAGAGATTTTTGGAACGACTCCTGTGAACGGTGATGGATTCGGAAGACGGGTCGCTCTTGATGCCGAAAATGGGCGGCTCCTAGTTGGAGTGCCTAAGTGGTCTTCCTTCCCAGACAATCCCAGCAGCCCGTACTTCCTTTCTGGGCGGGCATATCTTTTTGAACTGGTCGGCGGCCAGTGGACCCACAGCCTCACACTCCGTCCGTTGATTCCGCAAGAACCCGCTAACCTGGGCCCAGATGCAGGTACATTCAGGCGACAAAGCTTTGGCTATTCAGTCGATATAGAAGGAGACCGCATGGCGATTGGTGCCCCATTTGCTAGAACGATCCCTCTCTCTACGGCGCCGGTTGTAATGTCAGGTTTGACCTACACTTACAAGCGCATTGCGGGGAATTGGACCGTAGACCAGATCATCGAACCACCCCAAATCGATTGGGGATACGTGTGGGATTCCTTTGGGACGAGGCTGGACTTGGATGGGGATCGCCTGGCTGTTAGCGGGTATTTGGGAACCCAGGGAAAAGCGTTCCTCTTCGAAAATACAGTCAATGCATGGCAATTGATCGCAGACTTCGACTCCCCACTGCCCGGAGCGGGCTTCGTAAACCGTGAGTTTGGATACTCCGTTTCGCTAGATGGTGATCGGTTGGCTGTTGGCGCTCCATCCTGGCACTGCTCCAATTCAGTTTGCCCTTCTGTGGTTGCAATTTTCGAGAAACAGGGTGCAGATTGGGTAAGGACCCAAGTGTTAGATGAGATAAATTTCGAGCCAGGGAACAACCGCGGTGTCTTTGGAACTGACCTCAAATTACAGGGCGACTACTTACTAGCAAGCCTCCCAGGGACAATGGAAAATGGAGTTACCAGGGGTCAAACGCGCCTCTACAAGCACCAAGCAGGGCAAGGCTTCCAACTGCTAAGGATTTACCGCCATCGCGACCTGCCCATCTCCATCAACTCCCTGTTGGGCATGGAGGTCGATGCTGATTTTGAGCGCGGCATCATGATCGCTGGCGATCCCAACTACCACTACTCCGAGCCCGCGTCCCCTGATGGCAATGGATCGGCAAGAGGGGCAGTTCTCCAATTTGACCTACCTTTAGGTCAGAACCTGTTCTGCCGGGGCACACCCAACACCTTCGGCGCAGCTGGGAACCTCTCGATTCTCGGTAGCTTAAGCGTAACCGACTCACAACTAACCTTACACGCGACCCAACTCCCCCCCGGCAAACTAGCCCTCTTCCTCTACGGCCAATCCGGTCAACCCTACAACATCCAAAGTGGCGGAGAACTGTGCATCAGAGGAGGTATCTTCCGCATGCTGCCCGCCGGACTGGTCGGGCCATTGGGCGAGCGCATCCTGGATGTGAACTTCTCTGTCCCCAGGGAAGCCCAAAACCTCATGCCCGGCACCACCTGGGCATTCCAAGTCTGGCACCGCGATCAATTCCCGGGCTCCCCCTCCACCACGGGGACAACAAATGCAGTTGAAGTGCTGATGCAATAGAAGACCGGGCGCCTGGCCCATGATCACATGGGGCAGGCGCCCGGTGGTTTGCTTCCCGTGGGATCAGTTCAACTTGTTCTTCTTCAGGTAAGCGGCGAAGTTGGCGTTGGCGTCTGAGCACTGCTTCAGGAAGAAAGGCTGCTCGCGTCTGTAGCCCTTGAGCGCATTGAGTACGCCGGGCATCTCGGTCACGCGGCGCGCGCAATCGTCGGAGTAGGCCGGGTTGGAGAGACCTGAGAGCAGCATCATGATTTTGCTAAGCGCTCCCGAAGTGTTGTCCCGCTCCCAGAGACCGGCCGCCAGATCGAGTTGCTCCTCGTAGTACTCCTTCTCCGCTGTGGTCAATTCGGAGAGCTTCGTAGCCAGCTCCGCCGTGCCCTCATCGGTACGGGCTTGGAATTTCGCGATGCTCGCCCGGGCCGCTATAAAGTTGCGCGGCTTGCCTCCCGTCCGGAACTTGATGTCGACCATCAGATCGTCCAAGGTGGCCGCTTCATCGGGCTTGGCATACCGTGCGAAGTGATCGCGCTGGCGCTGGACCCAAGAGTACTCGGGGTGCCCCACGTACTCTTTCAGGAAGCGGTCCGCTCGCTTGACGAATTCACGCGCCTCGGGTCGGGTGTTCTTAATCAGGTAGCGACCCTTGAATTTCTTGAGGCGCTTTTCGATATAACGCGTCCCGTCGACCTCGTTGACCAAGGTCGTGGTCTCCGTGTTCATATCCTTGGCTTTGGATTCAAGGCCGTCGAATATTTTGCGCCACTCGGGGGTCAGGGTTGCGTCGTGTGAATCGACCCACTTCAATTCCTTGAGGGCCGCGTCGGGGTCCGACATGGCCAGGGATTCTTCGATACGGATACGGCTGGTTTTCTCGCTGAAGCCACCGCCCGGCGGCTCGCTCACCGCGGCTCCGAACATCTTGTACGCGATGAGAATCGCCGGCACTGCCAGCAGCAGGATCAACCAGGTGGGGAATGATTTCCCCTGGGGCCGACGCGCAGAGCGCTCGACGCGCTCGGGCTTGGCCACGGCGCTGCGCACGGTGCGGGMTGCGGRYGCTTTGGCGGKAGMCTTKCYTGCCGAGGACTTTGAMTCCATGTCCAACTTGAARCGGGCGGCGCCRATGCTGAACAGTTGCCCGGACTTCAAAACGGAAGCGCCTTCGATGGGGTCTCCCCCCACGAGCACGGGATGCTCGGCGCTCAAGGCCACGAGCTTCACTTCGCTGCCGGTGACGACGAGATCCGCGTGGTGCTCAGCCACCCCTTCTGATTCGAGGGTGATTTTGCAGTCAGCTGCGCTGCCGATGGAAAAGGTGCCATCTTTCAAGCGCAAGCCTCGCTTGCTGTCGCCGTCCTGAAGAATCAATCGCATGGTAGTTGGAGAGAGGTTGGGGATTGGGGTTGGGGGGTGCGGGAAAACCCGCATGCCTTAGAAACCGGCTGGAGTCACATCCGAGGCAGCGATGATGCCGCTCGAAAGTGCCACTGCCCGTTGCATGGCATTGTTCAATTCGCGCACGTTTCCAGGCCAGGACCGGGCAACGAGAGCCTCCATGGCTTCACTGGAAAGTTCTGTCTGCTTGCCCATCTGCTCGTTGCACTGGGCCAGGAAAAAGCGCGCCAGGGGGGCGATGTCTTCCTTGCGTTCGTCGAGGGAAGGCACATGGATTGTGATCACGTTCAGCCTGTAGTACAGATCGGCACGAAAAGCTCCCTCGGCGCTGGCTTTCTCCAAGTCGCGGTGCGTCGCTGCGACGAGTCGCACATCCACGTCAACCATGCGATTGCCACCCACCGGCCGCACCTTGCGTTCCTCGAGCACGCGCAGGAGCTTGGACTGCATCTCGAGCGGCATGTCACCGATCTCATCCAAGAAAATCGTTCCGCCACTGGCCGCAGCAAAGTGTCCCTTGCGATCCTTGATGGCCCCAGTGAATGAACCCTTCACGTGGCCGAACAACTCGGACTCGATCAAGTTCGCGGGCACCGCCGCGCAGTTCTCSGCCAGGAAKATYTTGCCCTTGCGCTTGGATTGATCGTGGATGGCCCGGGCCACCAACTCCTTGCCCGCACCCGTGGGGCCCGTCACAAGAACAGAAACCTCGCTGCCCGCCACGCGCTCGATGAGGTCATAGACTTTGAGCATGGCGGGACTGCGACCGATCATGCCGTAGCGCCGGGGGAAGCTCTTACCCGAATCCAATTCCAAATCAACCCGCTCTAGAAACTCCGCCTGACCCCGCAGGGCCCCGGCGAATTCAACGGCAGCGCCCGTCTCCCTGGCTTCTTCTACGAGTTGGCCTAGCCGAGCTTGCAGGGTTTCTGAATCGATAGGTGTCATGGGTTTACTAGCTTGACTAACCCGGCATAGGCCAGAAGTAACTGTTTGGTTCCATGCCGAGCGAATTGAACCGTGGCGCGGGCGTTCACCCCCATACCGGTCAACTGTTGAATGGTTCCCACCCCGAAGTGCTCGTGCCGGACCAAATGCCCGACTTGCAAATCGTGACCACTCTCAACAGCATCGAATTCACCCAGGTCTGCAGCCTCGGACTCGGCGGTGGGCTCGACGCCCCCCTCCACGGTTTCAAGGGGCAACTCGTCGAGGAAGCATGAAGGCCGCTGCCAGCGGTCCTCCCCGAAGAAACGCCTCTGGGTGGCGTGGCTCAAGGTCAGGCTTTGCATGGCGCGGGTCATGCCCACGTAGAGCAAACGCCGCTCCTCCTGCAACCCGTTCTCGGGGTCCTCTTCGACGGCGCGGCCGTGGGGCAAGAGTTCCTCTTCCAAACCGGTGATGAACACGTGGGGAAACTCCAGGCCCTTGGAACTGTGCAAGGTCATCAACTTGACTTGCTCCGTGCCCTGGTCCAAAGAATCCACATCGCTGACCAGAGCCACGTCCTGGAGGAAGCCCAGTAGGCCGCCTTTAGGCTGCAGCCGGTCGTATTGGTGTGCGTGGGAGCGCAGTTCTTCCACGTTGGCTTCGCGGTCGATCGAACCGTCGCCCGTGTCCATTTCCATGAACCAGCGCTCCGTATCGATGGCTTCCAAGAGTGCGTCCAAGGCCACCCCCGCACCGCCATCCCGAGCTTCGGTGACCTGCTCGCGCAGGGCTGAGAACTCGGCCAATCCTTTCTTGGCTCGCCCTCGGATTTGCGCCAGGGCGTCTTCCTCTTTGACCGCATCGCTCAAGCACGATCCGCGCTCCCGGGCGAATTGCACCAGGCGCCCCATGCTCGTTTCCCCGACCCCGCGACTGGGCACGYTCACCACGCGCAAGAAGGCGCCGTCGTCGCGCGGATTGACCATGAGCTTCAGCCAAGCCATGAGATCCTTGATCTCGCGCCTGGCATAGAACTCCAAACCTCCGACGATCTGATACGGCACGCCGCTCAAGCGCAGGGCCGATTCAATGGCACGCTGCATGAAGTTCATGCGGTAGAAGATGGCGATCTCCGACCAGGCTTTGCCCTGGCGGTGCAAGGTTTTGCAGCGCAAGGCCAGCTCACGCGCTTCGTCCTCCTCATCTCCACATTGGATTATGCCGATCAGCTCGCCCTCACCCTGGTCCGTCCACAGGTCCTTGGGTTTGCGCTGGGAGTTGTTCGCGATCAAGACGCTCGCGGCCTTTAGAATCGTGCCAGTGGAGCGGTAGTTCTGCTCCAGGCGCACGGTCTTGGCCTCGGGGTGATCCGCTTCGAAGTCCAGAATGTTGCGCACATCCGCCCCGCGCCAACCGTAGATCGATTGGTCAGGGTCGCCGCATACGGCCAGGTTGCCATGATGCCCTGAGAAGTGCTGCACCAAGCGATACTGCACCCGGTTCGTGTCCTGGTATTCGTCCACCATCACCTGCCGGAACCGGTGGCTGTAGGAATCGCGCACACCAGGATGCTTCTCGAAAAGCTCCAAGGTGACGAGCAACAGGTCATCGAAGTCGAGCGCGTTGCTCTCGCGCATGCGCTGCTGGTAGCGCGCCTTGACCCGCGCGCAGACCTCGTCGTCGATGCCCCCATTGGGATCGAAAGTCAGGCCATCATCCTTGGCGCAATTGTTCTTTTCGTTGGAGATCCAGGCGGCCAACACGGGCGGGCGAAAACGCTTGGCGTCGTAGTTCAGTTCCTTGATGACCGTTTTCACAAGCTGCCGCTTTTCCGCCGTGTCGTAGATCGAAAACTCCCTGGTGTACTCGGGTAGAATGTCGATCTCGCGGCGCAGGATGCGCGCGCACAGGGAGTGGAAGGTGCTGATCCAGAATCCCTGGGTCGCCGGCAGCAGGCGCTGCACGCGCTCACGCATCTCCTTGGCAGCTTTGTTGGTGAAGGTCAGCGCCAGGATTTCATCCGGGCCCACGCCGCACTCGGTGATCAGGTAGGCGATGCGTGAAGTGATCACCCTCGTCTTGCCCGATCCGGGGCCTGCCAGGATCAGGAGAGGCCCCTTCTCATGCTCGCAAGCCTCGCGTTGAGGTGCGTTCAGGCCGTCTAGCAGCCCGGGGATTTTAGAGACCCTGGGAGGGGTATTTTCTTCGATTGAGCGTACGTCCAGCCAGTCCATTATGAAGGTGATTCTACGGGCAGTGGGGCCCGACCGCGAACCCTTCTACGCCCTTTCGTTCGGTGGCCTGCTGACGAGGTGAATTCCGAGGGTTCTGGGGGTTGCAGGAGCGTCCAGCCGTTGGGCATTGGGCCCTACCCCATGCGCAGGACCATCAAACGGATCTCCGTCATGTCCTCCATCGCAAACCGGATGCCCTCGCGCCCGAGGCCAGAAGCTTTGACGCCCCCGTAGGGCATGTGATCCACCCGCCACGAGGGGATGTCCCCGATCACCACGGCCCCCACTTCCAGCTCATCCCACGCTTTGTTGGCTCGGAAGATGTCCTTGGTGAAGATGCCGGCCTGCAAACCAAATTCACTGTCGTCGATGAGCTCCAGGGCCTCGTCAAAGCCTTCGAAGGTTTCGATCAACGCCACCGGCCCAAACACTTCCTTGCGGTACAGGTCCGAGTCCCTCGGAACCTGGTCGAGCAAGGTGGCTTCATACATGGAGCCGCTGCGCTGCCCGCCGCACAAAAGCCGCGCACCGCCTTCCCTGGCCTGTTCCACCCAACTCTCCACCCGCATGGCTTCCTTCTCTGAGATCATGGGGCCCAGGTCCACGCCCGGTTCCAATGGATTGCCCAGCACCAACGCCTGGGCTCCTTTCACGAGGGCCTCCCGCATGGGATCCGCGATCGTGTGGTGAATCAGGATGCGTTGAACGCCGATGCAGCTCTGCCCCGACTGGTAAAAGGCCCCGGCCAGAATGCGCGGAACAGCCGCTTGCCAGTCTGCGGTTTCATCCACAAGTACAGCAGCATTTCCGCCGAGCTCCAAGGTGACTTTCTTGCGACCAGCCCGTGCCTTCAGCGCCCAACCCACATCGGGGGACCCCGTGAAGGAAAGCAATTTGAGCCGTTCATCCGTGGTGAATGCGCCGGCCGCCTCCCGGGAGCACGGCAGCACCGAAAAAGCGCCCGGGGGCAGGTCGGTCTCCGCCAGAATCTCAGCGATCAGTAGGGCTCCAATGGGCGTCAAACTCGCCGGTTTCAAGACGAAAGGGCAACCCGCTGCGATGGCTGGCGCCACCTTGTGGGCCACCAGGTTCAAGGGGAAGTTGAACGGCGTGATGAACGAAACCGGCCCGATCGGGACACGCTTCCATTGCCCGCGGTAGCCTTGCGCGCGCTCGCAGATGTCCAAAGGCAAGACCTCGCCGACCATGCGCACCGACTCTTCAGCAGCCACTCGAAACGTGTCGATCAGGCGCTGCACTTCTCCGCGCGCATCGCGTAGGGGTTTGCCCGCCTCGCGGCACAGGACCTGGGCAAGGAATTCGAAACGCTCTTCAAAACGCTTCACGCAATGCTGCAAAACCGCCTGCCGCTTGAAAGCGGGCATGGCCGCCATGGCTTTCTTAGCCGAGGCCGCTGCCGCGATGGCTCGTTCGATTTGATCAGGCCCAGCCAATCCCACGCGAGCGATGACTTGCTGGGTGAATTTATCGCGCACGACCCCTTCCCCCTCGCCTGCTTCGGGAAGGCCTGCCACGTAGAGCGGATAGGTGGATACTGAATCGATTGTCATGGGCTTGAGGGGGTGAAATGGGCTCCCCTGGATCATAAAAAAAACCCCCGATCGAACATACATTCGACCGGGGGCCAAGATTTCGGGTCAAGAAAGAGGGTTGCCTGCCAGCACCCATACCAACCCGAAACCTCACAATAGGAGGATTATCGACGATCGGCGGTCTCGCTCGCGTGAGCCGCCATTCTTCATCGCTCGCAGTTTCATTAGAACCATCAAATCCAGGCAAAGGAAACATCATCCAAAAAAAGAACGAAGTTTTTGCAACACCCTGGGCGAGCCTCTTGAGGGAGCTCCCTGAGCCCCCCCAACACATCGATTTGCGAGCTCAAGCCCAGAATCTTGGACGACCTGGGGCGCGCCAGGGCCACTACGGATCTGGTAGGCTGCCCCCTATGGAAAGCACCCCCCTCAAGGATCGCTGGAATGAGAACTCCAGCGGCACTCATTACGCGGGTCCACGCTTCGCCAATAGCCGTAGGGCGGGCCATGATCCCAAAATGGTACACAGCCTATTGAGCCGTTTTGGTGGTCCTACCCCCTTCAGAGCTGTACTAGACGCCCCCTGCGGTACCGGGCGCCTGCACGCGACCCTGCGTGAGTTCTCTCCGAATCCAATCAGCCTTGATGTTTCGCCCTCCATGCTCGGCGCCCACGGGGCCCAGGGTTTGGTGCAAGGCAGCGCCTTCGCCCTGCCCCTAGCCGACAACAGCATGCAGGCAATCGTGTGCTGTCGCCTCTTCCACCACCTGCAAGATCCCGCAGAACGTAGGAGCCTGATCGGCGAGTTGCTGCGCGTCGGCCCCGAATTGGTGGTCATGTCCTTCTGGGACGCTGCCTCCTGGCATGCTTGGCGCCGGCGAGTTGGGCTCCGCAAAACTCGCAATCAAGACCGCCGAATCGCCGTCTCCAAAGCCGACCTACAGGCCTGGATCGAAGCTGAAGGCGGACAAATCTTAGGCTACAGCCACTCGATGCGGGGACTGAGCCAGCAAGCGTTCGTGGCTTTCCGACGCAAACCCTGAAATGGAATCTCCCCGGCTCCTGCGCGTGGACTCCTGGAAGGTCTGGCACCACCCGGAATTTGATCCGCGAGAACTCATGCAACGGCTGCAGCCTCCTGGGTCCCAGGAGCTACCGATCATCGCCCGCTTTGAGTCGCTCGGCCAAGTTTCGGGCTATTGGAAAGGCGCTCCCTTGCGTTTGAAAACAGCCCTACGCTACCAGGCCAAAAATCGGCTACTGCGTCGTAGACACCCACGCCTCAGCGAATTTCACAATCTACGCTGGCTGGACGAACGACTGTTCGCCGCCCCCACTCCCTTGGCAATCGGTGAATTGCGCCAGCGGGGATTGGTGCGTTACCAATGGCTCTTCACCGAGAAAATGCCCGATCGAAGCCCCATGTCAGAAGTATGGGCGGACCTGGACGAAGACTCTCGCAGGCGCTGCATCCTGCATTTAGCGGCGGAGGTCGCGCGCATGCACAGCTTGCATTTCGTGCATCACGATCTCTTCCCCCGCAACCTCATGCTGTCGAATAACGATGCGCTGCAGCCGGTTGCATTCCTCGACGCATGGGCGGGCGGTCCCGGTTTCTGCCTGCGCGGGCCTAGTTATGATATTGCGTGCCTCGCCCTGGATTGGCCCGCGACCTGGACCCGTGAGGAACAGGAGCTGTTCCTTGAAAGCTACTTAGAGGGTCGCGCCGCACAAGGCAAACCGATCCGTCGTGTCTCGCGCTGGCTGCGGGATGTCGAAGGCCAACGCGCCGCCTGGGTTCGTAAGCTTGAGGGCTCGCAGCGGAGGCGCGGGGGGCGCCCGATTCCCAGCGCGGATTGGCGCGCTCCGCTGACGTAGGGGGCGGTACGGCCCGGGAGTACGGAGCCGGGACAATGACTATCGC
>JAESRM010000243.1 GCA_016764635.1 Planctomycetota bacterium | reverse complement strand
TTCTGGGCCGTGGTGCCCGGCGGTGCTTGAACCCCGGCCGCTTCCAGGATGGTAGCGAAGGTGTCATAGGTCGCTGCCGGCCCGGGAACGACGCGGCCCGCAGGAATGCGCGGGGGATAACGTAAGAGCATGGGCACGCGTACGCTCTCTTCGAAGAGGTTGATACGGTGTCCCAGGTGACCGTGCTCGAAGAACTCGTCCCCGTGGTCGGATACCACGATGATCAGGGTGCGGTCCAGCTCGCCTCGTTGTTCTAAAGCATCCAACAGGCGACCCACTTGGCTGTCAGTCCAGGCGACCTCGGCCGCATAAAGGGACAGGAGGTGCTGCATGTCCCGGGGGGAAGCCACTTGGCGGCGACGGAAGGGATYGCGCGGGCGCGGGTCGCCGACACTGATGCGCGGGTCGGTCAGGAAATTCGCACCGTCCAGTTGGCCTTGGTAGTCGGGGTCGAAGGCTGTCGCCAACTCCGCCGGCGCCACGTAGTCGTAGTGCGGGTCGAAGTAGTGGGCGAACAGAAACCAGGGCTGGTCCGGGGAGCTTTGGGCCAGGGCGTCGAGGGCCCGGTCGGTGACCGTGTCGGAGCACCGGTCGCGGTGGGAGAGTTGCTCCAAGACACGGTTGGCCTGTTCGTGGGTCTGCATCGCGGCGCCTGCATCTTGGCCTTGGGCAAGGGACCGCTCCACGGCCTGGCGCGCCACCCGTTCGGCTTCGGCTGCCCGGGTTAGRGGCTCGCCATAGGCGGCTTCGTAGCGGTCAAAACCACGGCCGAATCCGTAGCGTGGGTCCAGGTAGGGCCCGGAGTAGAAACCCGATGTTTGATAGCCCCCATCGGCCAATACTTCGGCCAAGGTGGGGCGCTGTGGGGACAAACCCATGCTGTCCATCTCGACCCCGTGCACCAGATCCGGTTGGCCTGTGATGAGTGCCACATGGGACGGCAAGGTCCAGGAGCTGGAGGAGTAAGCGCGTTCGAAGCGAGCTCCTTCCTTGGCCAAGCGATCCAAATTGGGAGTGCTGGCCCGACCGGGTGCGAAGGGTGCTTCGAAGCCGTAGCACGACAAGATATCCGCGCGCACACTATCGAGGCTGATGAGCAACACATTGGGCCGTTGGGCTTCGGACTGGCTTTTGGGCTTGGCTTCCTCGGTTCCACCGCAGGCCAGGATTCCCATCAAGAGGGCGCCGACGAGCAGGGGGCGAGCTGAAGTTGAAGGTCGGTAGGGTGAATTCATTGGCGCGGGGGGCAGCAGAGTGCATAGGTAGGATACGGTCTCCCACTCTCCTTCGAGCGATTTCGGTGGAAAGTACCCAGCCCAAGGCCTGCCCATTCTTGGTTGTGGAGCCAATGGAATACCATCTAGCCAGCAGGTGAAAGCGTGGCTGACAGGCGGTAGGCATGGACCCCGAAAAGCCAATCGGCACATGCAGGACGAATCTGTACGTGACCCAGGAATGCTGCCGGACTATCGTGTCCAGCCCAAACCCTGCTCCCCACTGTCAGCTATGCGTACTTTTTGCCTCTTTCCAATTCTCCTGTTGTTGGCCCCCGTCAGTTTGTCCCTGGGCAGCGCTCAAAAAGTCAAATCGGATAGCGGATTTTCATCCAAGGAACTTTCGCCATTGGTCGACGCTTTTGAAGACTTTTTCGCTGACATCAAATCGCTCGAGGGGCCCGTTGAAGCGCGCCTAAAAATGAAGGCGGCGCTGAAATTATTTGCGGAGGCGCAAGGGATCCCGGACCCTTTGAGCAAGGTCGACGCCCTCAAGGCCGCAGTTTTGAGAGCCCAGGATTGGCGGGTGAAAGGGGTGCGTCCTGGCAAAATCATCAAGGTCAATCAGCCCGGGGGGAGTTTTGGAAAGGCTGGCCTGGACTTCGCATTCCGCCTGCCCCGCGACTTCGACGGGGAGAAAGAGAGGTACACCCTAATTCTGACCTTGCCCGAGGCGGGGCAGAAGCCCGGAGATCATTTGCGTTCGGCATGGACCCATCGGGATGTCCTGCAGAACGCAATTCTCGTTTGCCCGTCGATGCCCACAGAGTCGAAAGGCTGGGACCAAACAATGGTGGGGGGCAAGCCGGGTGGACTCAGCCACCTGTTCACGGTTCTGCGACTGGCGACCGAGCGCTTCCCCGTTGACCCCAACCGAATTTTTGTAGTGGGCCGGGGCGCGGGAGTGCCCGCCGCATTTGCAGCAGGAAAGTACAGCCCGCACATGTTCGCAGGAATTGTCGGCTTATCGGGCGGACCGAAGTCGGTCGGGCCGGAAAACTTCATGAACCTTCCAAGCGCCTTATTCGGAGGCAATGCCGACGCCCAAGCCTTCCATGAGAAAAGCGAAGCCTTGGGGTATGAAGGCAGTTCACTAGAAGTCGGAGCCAGCGAAGCAAACGTTTGGAAGTGGATTGGGCAACAGGAGCGCATTGCGCTTCCYRRGAAGTTGGCCGTTTTCACAGGGGAAGCGGTSATTTTYAATCCGTCTTCCAACCGGGTCCACTGGTTGCGCGTGGCGCCCATTGACACGGGAGCGTTTGCGCATGCGGAGATCAATCGCGCAAACAACTCAATCGAAATCACATCGACAGGTATATCCCACGCCACGTTCTATCTAAACGATAAGCTCATCGACTTGGATCAGCCCATTCAGGTCACGGCCAATGGGATTGCCTCGAAACACATGGTTCAACGCAACATGGTGAACATGCTGGATTTCCTAGACGACGGGACCAGCGATTTAGGGTGCCTCTATACCTGTGAGTTGATCGTGGATGTCACGGGTAAAGGCGCGGAAGGTGCGCAGGCCATGCAAGGCGTTACACCCGAGTTCTCGGCGGAAGTGGTTAAGGCAAACGGGGATGTAACTGAACTTTGGGCCTTGTATCGACGCTATACGGATAAGGGGCAAACCGCATCCGCAGAAGCAGTATTGAGCAACTTGTTRYGKGAAGAGCCCAAYCAYAARAGYTCGCGCGAKGTGYTGGGSCACGTGTGGCAYGGCGACCGTTGGTTCACTTCCCAAGCGGCCCTCGACCATTTCCTCTGGACACAGGATGAAGCCATCGCCAAGTCCAAGGGCCACGTTCAACACAAAGGCGTGTGGATGCATCCCGATGAGCGTGCCACCGCAAACAAGGTGCGCACCAAGGACCCCGAAACCGGACAATGGTTGACGCGCAAGGAACAGAAGCGTTTGGCGGATGGTTGGGTGCGCCAGGACTTGAACTGGGTCCCTCCGGAACTTGCGTTGAAGGTGGACGCGGGCCTTTGGCTTGTCGACGGGGAGTGGCTGAGTTTGGCCGAGGCCAACCGCCGTCACGCTAGAATGGATCACATGTGGGTGATCCCCGGCGCAGAAGTATGGGTTCATGCCTCAACGGATCGAGGGGTCGCCCTCTTGGCCCAGCAGCACATGACGCGAGCGCTTTGGGACATGCGGCGCGTGTTTGGGGTGGAGCCGGTACTGCCTCTTGAGGTCGCCCTATTGCGCGATCAAGAGCAATACGATCGCCTGGCATTCGGAGCGGTCGATGGCCGTCGCCCCGCATTCCATGCGGGCCGCACGCAGGTGATCCACCATGGATACTTTGCCGAGAGCCGCTTCCTTCGCGATGGGCGGCGCAGGGTATTCGCTGGCTTGGGCGTGGGCTATTGGGAAGCCCAGTCGCAATACGGAAGCTTGTACGGCGTGCACTCTGCCCGCTTGGCCGCAGGACTCGCCTACGTGGAGGGCATCGACCCCAGCCCGAAAGCGATTAGGACCGCAGAAAGTTCGAAGAGGGTCGACAGCGATTACTACGAGAACTACCAGTCTGAAAAGAAACTCCCCGCCTGGTTGCGCATTGGCGGAGCGGTGTTCGCGGAGCGTTACTTCTTTGACAAATCCATCGACACGACCGTCGCCGGAGACCCCGCGCCCGATCCCTTCTGGGCGCGCACATGGTCTCTAAAAAACCTCGCCGACCGCGGCAAGATGCGCAGCCTGGACGAARTCTTCGCATTCAAWCTAGACCCCCWRGACCCCTTCGACGGTCAAACACTCCTGATCGAAGCCGGCCTCTTGGTTTCCTTCATGCTTGACGGAAACTGCGAACCCGTAAAAGAAGCCCACTCCGCATTCCGCCAAGCACTCGCAGCAGGACGCATGAAGCCAAGTCACATCACAGCCCTCACCCAATCGATCCGCGCAAACGAACAAGCCCTGCGAACCTACGCTGGGGAGTGATTGACGCGCGGATTTTCGCTCGTTTGGCCATGGGGGCCTCCTTGCGCCAGCTCTATGTGACAACGTGGACCAGAGCTGCCCCAAGGGTCAATTTGTGGATTTGAGCTGGGTCCCAAAAGCTCTTGGCCTGAAGGAAAGTCAGATTACTTGCGTCCTATATCCTGTCGGGAACGCTCTGTCATTGCCAGTCTCTCAGTCATGTCTTCATCCCCTCAGTCCTTGGACAAACAAACCTTCTTCGACRATCCGGCTTCTTGGTCGCAGGCGTCTCGGGGTTTGGAGCGCTTRGCCACRGCYATCGTKGGCGATCCGTCCACTGCGCAAGATATTGTGCAGGGCGCGTGGTTGGAGGCGTGGAAGCGGCCKCARGGKATTCCYGGYTTGGGYTGGATGCGTGCSYTGGTGCGYAACCGTTCGCTTGACGYWTTRCGGCGCARGGCCCGGGATCCGCTGACMGGRGTTTTGGACGRAGACCCWCCCGATCGGGAAGCCCTTGGGTTGAAACTCGAGGCACAGCAGGCYGTCTTGCRGGCAGTCAACGACTTGAGAGAACCCTATCGCTCGACGATYTGCTTKCGRTATTTCGAACAGCTAGGGCCTAAGGCCATWGCSGYGCACTTGGAYACTTCWGAGTCCACGATYAAGTCCCGCTTGAAYCGCGCTCACCAACTTCTGCGCGARACKCTGAGCCCTCWRCTTCARGATGAGCAGGGRCGTTGGTCGCCGGCTCTCATCGCATTTGCGGGGACCAAGCCTGTCCCCTTTGCAAGCGCACTCACTCCACTATTAGCCCTGATGGTCATGAAGAAAGTTCTAGCCCTGATCCTCATCATAGCCCTAACCGGGGGAGCGTTCCTGACATGGTCCGATGGGCGAGAAACTGAAGCTGTATCGACACAGGATGCCAATCCCGCCATTGCCCTGGACGCAAGCATTCGTGCTCTTGAGGAGGACTCGCCGGACGAGCGTGCTTTGGTTTTACCAGCCAATGAAACTCGCAGAGCACCTCTTGAGGGAATCGAGGCCGCTTCCCCAGTTTTGGAGGAGCGCCGATTCCGCGGACATCTGATTCTTGTGGATGCCTTGGGTGAGGAGCAAGGCAACTTGCATGGTCATGCTCAGCTCACCCTTTGGTCAGGAAAGTCGGGGGCATCGGGAGGAGATACGCGTGTTGAAATAGAGTCCGGCAGATTCTCGTTGCCCGTGACCCCATCGGTGACCAGCTTAGATTTCAGTCCCCTTCAATTGGGCGGTCAACATGCCATGCGAGAGACTCACTTTCCCATAGCGGGCTTGGACCTGGAGGTTGAACACGAGATCCGCGTAATCCCCACGCCTTGGATAGATCTGGCAGTATTGGATGCATCCACAGGCGGGGATCTGGGACGGGTTTCTGTGACCCGATCGGGCAGCCCCTATACGCAACATCCCTCCCAGGCACGTCCTGAGTTTCGACTCGTCGCGGGATTGCAATCGCCGCTCCGCCTACAGCTTCCCGCATCTATGGTGAAGTGGTCTCCCCGCTCCGTTTGGATTGGCAGCCCCGGATACGCCTGGTCCCGGGTCGAATTGCACTTGGAAACCGTAGGTACCCGAGAGGTGCATTTGGTTGCCGGTGGCGATTTGGAGGTGATTATCGAAGGGGAAGTGCCGAAGGATGCCTCGCTCATGGTTGTTCCCAGAACTCCGGACTCAGCTCATCCAGGTCCCTGGTTTCTGGGGTGGGGTTTGGAGTCACGGTCCTCGGACATTCTCTTGGATGGACTGTGGCCCAATGAATACTTGGTACAAGTGGTACGAGGCCGACCTAGACAAGTGCTCGCAGAAGGTGCGGTGAGTGTGGAGGCGGGCAAGCGGTCCGTTGTACACATCACGATTCCATTCCAATCAGCGTTGTCGATGGTCCCGCTCAAGGGGACGATGGTCCTGCCGACAGCTTGGGGGCTTTCAAAGCCAGTGATAAACATCAACGCTCTCGATCCATCGCCCGACGGCAGTTCCCCAGGTGGAATCTATACGCCCCAAGCCACCGAAGACCCAACTCTTTGGACCTTCGAGTCGGAAGCCGTTCCCCCTGGGCGTTATACGCTCAGTCTCCAAAGGGCTCGTATGGACTTTTCTAGTCTGCACGCCGAGACTTTCACGATAAGTGAGCTAGGCAATACCCGAATTGAGTTTGCGGTGCCTACGCCGATCACGGTTCAGGTGTCGGTTATTGAGGAAGGTTCAGGACAGCCAGTTCCAGGCGCACATGTAAGTTGGTTATCAGACTCAGCCTCTGCATCCACCCTGACATTGCGGGTCTACCAGAGTACCGAGCAAAACAAGGAGACCGGGTTGTTTGAGCTGATGGCGCCCAAGGGATCTATCCAACTTTCTGTGGGGGCGGCAGGCTTCACGAGCGCTAGCACCAAGCTTGAAGTTCGGCCTGGATCAAATCGCGCCACAGTGGCCCTTCGAAGAGCGTGTTTCCTCGAGTTGGGCTTCAAGGAAGCAGGCGTTCTTGTCCCTAAACCGCAAGGCGGTCGGAGAATCCAATTCCTGGGGGAATCTGGCCAAGAGGGAAATCCGTCAGAGAGGTCTGGGATTCCCGCGCAGTTTAGTTTTCGCGAACCGGGAAACTATCGGGTCACCATTCCCGATCTGCCCGGGTACGCGCCAATTCCCCCCTTCGATGTGTGGGTAAAGGCGGGGGAAACTGGTGAGCACACAGTCATACTCGAACGTCTCTAGATTGGGTGGGGGACACTCGCACGTTTCAATCAAGTTCGAAGTGAATGAGCAGGAGGCCCGAGGTTGCGGGGTTCCTTGCAGGGTGCAGCGATTGACTTCTTGGCATTCCTTGGAGAGGAGGATGCATTGGGCGCCGGGCTCGATACAGGCGCTGGGTGACTCCTCGTAAGGGGTGCGCGGCAATTTGGTACCTGATGCCGTGTCTCTGATTCTTAGCCCGAGCGCAGATTTGCGCACCGGCATCGGGATTGGGGGAACTCCTTACATGACCCGCCACTGCACTACTGCGTAGACTAGAGGAATGAAATCTTCCCGAATCATTGTTGTGCTTTCTCTCCTTTCGTTTTCATCCTTTACGGCCTGCACCTCTCCGCAGACCGGTGTTTATGGAATGCCGCAAACGACGGCCAGCTTCTCGCCAAGGCATTGGAGCGGGCGTGTCCCAACGGCTATGCCCATCGACGGTGAAGTCAAAGGGCTTCCAGTCCATGGAACCCCTGTCCAGCTACCCGGTCGCAATACATGGCTCTCCTCTTTTGTTATCACGAAGGACGCACGGTTTTACCGCGATGCTGATCCGTTTTCGGAGGGTGGACTGGCAGGTTCAGGAAGAGCGCAAGCGGACCGGGGCCGTCCGCCCGAGTTTCACTCTGTCCAAGTTCGCTGGCACGATGCGCTGTTCTCCGACGGGCGGGGTACCGAGAGCTGGTCGTTACTCAACAAGCGCGGATTCATCTCCAATTGGTGGCTCATGACCCAGTACACGGACGAGGGTCCGGTCTCCCAGATAAATGTATTCTCCGCTGTCGTCAGTGACACCAATAGCGATGGTTATCTGGATGACAAGGACGCGGCGGTGGCGATCCTCACCGACGGATCGGGGCGGGGTGCCCAGGTCGCAACGCCTGAGGACATGCAATTGACCGCGGTTCACTATGTGGCCGATTCGCAAATGCTTGGGTTCGAGGTGCGGGAGGATGAAAATGGTGACGGCGTTTTTGCCAAGGATGAACCCATTCACTTTTACTTTAGGTTCCCCTTCGAGGACGGGGCCACCACATGGCCTTGGCACTCGGGTGAGTTCCTGGATGACCTGGACAGTATCTACCGGTAGGGGTTTTGCTGGGGGCCGAGCTGCGATCCTTCGTTGCCGGCCCCATCCAAGGCTTATGCACGACTGAAGCCTTGGGCCGATTCCACATTGAGAAGTCCTCTCTCGGGGGAGCAAATTTACGGCTACTTGCTAAGGTCTAGGTAGGTTGATTCTACGGTGCGATAATTTTCGACTCTCCAATTTCATGAACCAGATGACTCCCACGACACGTTCCCAATTTACTCTTCCCTTGATCACTCTCATTCTTGCCGGTGGTGCCTTCGCCCAAAGTGATGATTGCGGCGCCGCGGTTCCTCTTGCGGGGACCGGGGCTTTTGCGTTCGATACGACGGGTCACTCGACTTCAAACTTTGATGGCGCAGGCGGATGCGCGGGTGGTTCAGGCAGCATCATGCAAGATGGCTTCTGGCAGTGGAGTGCGCCGGCCGCCGGGTCCTATGTCTTTGATACCAACGGGACTTTGTGGGACACCAAACTCAGCGTTCACCTCGGGGCCGCCTGTGCAGCGGTCTGCGGCGATTACAACGACGACACTTCCGGTTTCCAGAGTGAGGTTTCTCTCGTGGGTCTCGCGGTGGGTGACACGGTGTTGATCCAGGTAGGTGGCTTTGGCGCCTTAGACTTTGGTGGTGGAAGCCTGAACATCACCCCTCATCCATGCAATGGATTGTCGGATGATTTGTTGGAGGACAATGACGATTGCGCGAATGCGTATCTGGCCGCGGATGGCACCTACATTGGATTGCTGGTGTCTCAGGCGGACAGTGATTTCTACACGTTCTGCGTTGCAGATGGAGCGGCAGTCGACGTCGACCTGCTATTCACAAACGCGTACGGAGATTTGGATTGTTTCCTGCGCGCTGCGAACTCAACCGAGTGCGGCACCGGTGACGGGCTTGATGAGCTCGCCGATGGTTTTTCCGCCTCGGACAACGAGCACCTCACTTGGACAAATAACACCGGTGCGGCCTTGGAGGTTGTTCTCGAGGTAAATGTATGGGCCAACTCGCCCAGCTCTTGCAATGTCTACGATTTGATCGTCAGTGGCTCCGGAGACTGCGGATTCCAGCCCCCGGGTCCCCTCTGCGATCCGGCCAACCCCAACTCCACGGGCGTTCCGGCCGTACTCTCGTATAGCTGGGGAACTGGCGTGGGCAGCGACCTTCACCTGGAAGTCACGAACGGAGTTCCCGGGCAACTGGCCTACTTCCTGGTCGGCAACGAAGGCACGCTGGGGATTCCGATCAGCAACGGCCTGTTTTGCTTGGCTGGAACACCGACCGCTCAGTTCTACCGCTACAACGTCGGCGGTACACCCATGAACTCCATCGGCGGCTTTGACGCCACAGGAACCATGATCAACGCCGTTGGCACCTCAACGACCGGCTTCGGATTCGACGTGCCCAACACGATCCCCACTTCGGTCCCGACCGCGATCATGGCCGGCGACACCTGGCACTTCCAGGCATGGTATAGGGATACTCCTGCAGGCATGGGCCAGTCCAACTTCACCAACGGACTGAGGGTTGTTTTTTAAGCGTTGGTGTGCCCTGGCGTTGAGGGGCAATTGAGCTGCGGAGCCGGAACATTTCCATTCGCATGACCCTCCGCGCCCTGTCGATTGTTGGTCATTCTTCGATCAAAAACAGGGGGGCCCGTGTGTGCGGGGCCCCCTGTTGGGAGACGCGGGTTAGGTGCCTGGTAGTTCTTTGAGAACAGGACGCGTTGGGCCCTGGCTTTGCCGGTTTTGATGCAGACGCCGGGTTCGGCGGGGGGGCCGCCGCCTTCGTAGGGGATGCAGCGGATGGTGGCTTTGGTGGCGTCTTTGATGGCGAGTTCGGTTTCGGAGGTGCCGTCCCAGTGGGCCCAGACGAAGCTGGATTCGCTGTCTTTGAAGAGGTCGGTGAAGTCGTCCCAGGAGTCTACGTGGACCGTTTTGGCTTCGCGGCGGGCTAGGGCGTTGTTGTAGAGCAGGGTTTGGAAGGCGTCTAGGCGTTCGGCGACGGCGATGCCTAGGTCCTTCCAAGGGAGGGACTCCTTTTTGGGGCGGCCGCGTTCGTCGGGCTCGGAGATGCGCATCTTGGCCATGACGGATTGGCCTTCGAGGTCGCGGGGGCCGATTTCTAGGCGGATTGGGACGCCGCGTTGCTCCCAGTGGTAGTACTTGGCGCCGGGCTTCACGCCTTCGCGGTCGTCGACTTCGACGGTCAGGCCGTCGGCGCGTAGTTCACCGGCGATGCGGTTGGCGGCTTCGAGCACGGCGGCGCGTTCGTGGTCCTTACGGTAGATGGGCACGATGGCGACGTGGATGGGGGCGACCTTGGGGGGCAGGACCAGGCCGTCGTCGTCGGAGTGGGTCATGATCAGGGCGCCGATGAGGCGCGTGGAGACGCCCCATGAGGTTTGCCAGACGTACTCGCGTTGGCCTTCCGTGTTTTGGAATTGCACGTCGAAGGCTTTGCCGAATTTTTGACCGAGGTCGTGGCTGGTGCCACATTGCAGGGCTTTGCCGTCCTGCATCATGGCTTCGACGGTGCGCGTTTCCACGGCACCGGCGAAACGTTCGTTGGCGGTTTTGATGCCGCGGATGACGGGCACGGCCAGGATGTCGTGCAGGCTGTCGCGGTAGACGTCGAGCATGCGGGTGACTTCTTCCTTGGCTTCCGTGTGGGTGGAGTGGGCCGTGTGGCCTTCCTGCCAGAGGAATTCACTGGTGCGCAGGAAGAGGCGCGTACGCATTTCCCAGCGCATGACGTTGGCCCACTGGTTGATGAGCAGGGGCAGGTCGCGGTGGGAGTCGATCCACTTGGMGAAGAAGTGGCCGATGATSGTTTCCGAGGTGGGGCGGATGGCGTAGGGCTCTTCGAGSTYYTTGCCGCCGGCYTYGGTGACGATGGCGAGTTCCGGTGCGAAGCCTTCCACGTGCTCGGCCTCTTTCTCCAGGAAGCTCATGGGGATGAGCATGGGGAAGKMGGCGTTTTTGTGGCCRGTGGCTTTGAAGCGTCCGTCCAGGTCGGCTTGGATCTTTTCCCAGATGGCATAGCCGTGGGGGCGGATGACCATGCAGCCTCGGACCACGCCGGCGGCTTCAGCGAGCTCGGCGCGGGCGATGACGTCCTGGTACCACTGGGAATAGTCTTTGTCGCGGGGGGTGATTGTTTGTGCAGCCATTTGCCGCAGGAACATGGGGAGAAAAAGAGGGTGTGTATACAAACTCTGAGCGCCGATGTAATAAGGCTAATAAGGCAGTAGAACCCGCGGGTGACTCTAAAAGCGATTTTGATATCATCTTAGAACTTTCGGGATATTTTCAAAATATAAGAGAAAACCTTTTTCCTAAATGGACTAAGCCAGAAGATGCCTTTATTGAGTGGAAAAAAGTATCTAAGGGTCAGCTTTGTGATTATTCAGGTATTACTTATGAGATGTTAGAAGAAAAGGGTGGAGTGCAGTGGCCTTGTAATGAAGAAAATCCTGAGGGAAGTCCTAGACTTTATACAGAAAATATCCCTT
>JAESRM010000123.1 GCA_016764635.1 Planctomycetota bacterium | reverse complement strand
ATCCTGCTGGGCCACATCGGCGGGCAGGATGTAACTCACAGTTTGAACCACGGAAGGCCCGTAACCAGCGGAGAAGGCGCGCATTCGCAGGATGGTGGTCTGCCGAATCATCAGCGGGGTTCCATAGACCGGCGAGAGCATGGTGGGCTCACTGCCATCCAATGTGTAATGAATCTCAGCGCTTTGGGTGGCATGCTGAAGAACCGCATCGAAGTCGTCGGTGTAGAGACCACGTTCGTGGCTCACCGAGATGGGAGGCAGCAGTAGCGTGCCTTGAGAATTCACAGCGCCCGGCGTGGGCGGATCGAAAAAGGCCTCTGTAACACCATCCAGCAGTAACCCGTAAGACACATCCGGGCTCTGTAAAGGGAAAGCCGGATCAAAGCGAGTCGCAGGCGTTCCATCCGGGCGGGTCAACCCCAGGAATTCTCCACCGGTGGACAACTTGAAGTTTGTGTGCAGTGGCAAGCCGACCGTGGCGCGGTCCTTGTTGGATGCGTGCACTATCAAGTATTGGCCAGCGCCAAGGATTACAGCGGGAAAACTCCATTGGTCCAAATCGCTTGAGTCGTCCGATAGACTCCAGCCAATCAAATCTACGGGTTGCGCTGACTCGTTGAACAGCTCGATCCAATCGCTGCGGTCTCCGTCCTCATCCTGGATCCCGATTTCATTCTTGGCTAAAAATTCGTTGATGCGAACCTGGCTCAAGGCGTTGGGAGAAAACCACACAAGCACACACAGAGCCGCGCCTAGGCGCGACACAAACAGGGATTTAAAACTCATCTCAAGGCAAATGGAAGCAAGCGGGACCCAATCGGATCGCGCCGGGGAAGCTAAATGGCAGTGGACCCATTAGAGAGGGCCATGGGTCCCGGCACAAACATGCCCGGCAGGGGAGGGGCCCGCTTCCCATGGGTGAACCAGCCCCCCCCCTAAGCCGAATGACGTTTATCGATTATCGGCCCGTAGCGACCATTTGGGGGTGCACAGCCCCTAAGGGCAGCCCCAAATTGACCCTGGCGCAATCTTGGGGGTGAGCGCCCCTAGCCACGGGCGCACGGTCCGCTATGGTCCCTGGGTGGAAACCTCATTCAAAGCTCTGAAGCTCGTTCCCGAATTGCTCGACGTGGTCGCGCAACTCGGCTACACCCAGCCTTCGCCCATCCAAGAAGCCGCCATTCCGATCCTGTTGGCGGGTCACGACGTGATCGGCCAGTCCCAGACGGGAAGCGGCAAGACCGCGGCTTTCGCCCTGCCCATCCTACAGCAGGTGGACCTGGAAAATCGGAAGGTGCAAGCCATCGTGCTATGTCCCACCCGGGAGCTTTCCGCCCAGGTCGCACGCGAATTCCGCAAATTGGCGCGCGCCCACCCCGGCCTGGCCGTCATCGAACTGGTTGGCGGGCAACCTTCGCGCCCCCAAAGGGATGCCTTGGAGCGCGGCGTGCACCTGGTCATCGGCACCCCCGGTCGCTTGCTCGATCACCTGCAACGCGAATACCTCGACGTGTCCTCCCTGCGCACGGTCGTGCTCGACGAAGCGGACCGCATGCTCGACATGGGCTTTGGCGAGGACGTGGGACGCATCCTGGCCCGCCTGCCCCTGCGACGCCAAACGGTGCTCTTCTCGGCCACCTTCCCGGATTCGATCGAAACCATCATCCGCAAGTACCAGAAAGAGCCCTATCGCATCACCGTGCAGACGCCCAAGTCCGAGCTGCACAACATCCAACAGCTGCAACTGGTCGCCGGCCCCAAAGAGCGCCTGCACGCCCTGGCATGGTTGCTCTCCGAGCATCCCCACGAGAGCGCCCTGGTCTTCTGCAACTTCAAAGCCACCGTCTCCGAGGTCGTCGAGCACCTGGGTGCCGCGGGCTTGAGCATTGACCGCCTCGATGGGGACCTGGACCAATTCCACCGGGACCAAGTCCTCGCCCGCTTCCGTGGCCGCAGCATTCGCATCCTGGTCGCCACCGACGTGGCCGGCCGTGGCCTGGACGTGACCGACCTGGACCTGGTCGTCAACCTGGAGCTGCCCAACCAACCCGAGATCTACGTGCACCGCATCGGCCGCACGGGCCGCGCCGGCAAAAAAGGCCTGGCCATCTCCATCACCTCGCGCGCCGACGACGCCCGCCTGGAATCCGCCGCTGCCCTCACCGGGCAACGCATCAAAACCATCCAGCACGATGCGGACAACGACATCGGCCTGCCCGCCCTCCTGCAAGGCCTGACCGCCCCCGCAGAAATGTCCACCATCCTCATCTCCGGAGGCCGCAAGGACCGCATCCGCCCCGGCGACATCGTCGGCGCCCTCACCGGCCAATCCGGCGGCCTCTCCGGCGACCAAGTAGGCAAAATCGAAGTCCAAGAACGCCTCTCCTACGTGGCCGTCGCCCGCAAATCCGCCCCCGCTGCCGTCAAAGCCCTAAACGCCGGCCGCATCAAGAAAATGAAGTTCCGCGCCACCCTGATCGGGTGATTTGCGCGGGGAACCCTGAGGCCAGTGCGCGTGGGCGGCGGGCCGAGCCCCAAGGCAGCCTTCCGAAACTTCAATTTCCCATGTAACGCCATGGCCGGCCAAGCGCACTGCCTGCGACATGACACCGACCCCGTTAGAAGACCTCTTTCTCCGCTACCGCTCAGAAAACGACCTGAAAGCCTTGGCCCAGGTCTTCGATAGAACTGCGCCCCACCTGCTTTCGCTAGCGCGCCGACTGGCTAGCGATCAGGCCGATGACATCCTCCAGGACACCTTCCTGGCAGCCATCGAGAACGCCGCCGCCTGGAACCCCGAGCGCCCCCTGGTTCCGTGGCTCATGGGCATCCTGACCCACCGCGCCCAACGCACGTGGAAGGACTCCACCCGACAACCGGATCCCGAACGCCTAGCGCAGTCCGAGGTACAAGCCCCCGACAGCCTCTTGATGGCCAAGGAGTTCCAAGCCTCCCTGGACCAAGCCCTCCAAGCGCTCTCCCCGGTCCTCCGACAAACCGTCAACGCCTCCCTGTTCGAAGGCCAAAGCCCCACCCAACTCGCCGTCAACCTGGGCCTAGAACCCGGCACCATCCGCCAACGCCTACGCCGCGGCCTCGGCGAGCTGCGCCTAGCCCTCAAGGGCTCGCTCATCCTCCTGCTAAGCCTCTTCGGCCTACGCTCCAACGCCCTAGCGGCCACCCGCACAAAGATCCTCCAAGAAGCCGCCCACGCCAAGTCAATCACCCTAGCCGCAACCGGCATCGGTGCCTTCGGCACCCGCTGGGTTGGTTTCTTTGCACTGGTCGCGATAGTAGCCATTGCCGCAACCCCGCTTTGGAATTCAACCCATGAGCAGGTGCAAGAGCTAAAACACGCCACACTAGCAGGAGTAGCCGACGAAGTGACTTTGCAGCCGCATGTCTCCGCGTCCAACCAACGCGTCTCAGTCGATGGGGGGTCCGCATCACCCGAACCAAGCCGTACCCTTTCGATCCAAGTGCTGTGGAAAGGAAACGACCAACCCGCCACAAATCGCGCCATAGTGGTGACGTTTTCTCGCCAAGACGATAAGTCCTTCCGAACGAATGAACTCGGTCAGTTACGGATCCCCCTAAACCCTGACGACTTTCCCAGGTTTGTCCACGTCAGCGCAACGGACGACAGTCCGAGCGCTAGCAAGTATGTGGGCTCCTCCAGCTTTGATGAGGACATCGAGATACACGTCGATCACGGCGGAAGCCTGAGTGGGCAAGTGCTCGATCATGAAGGTCAGCCCGTTCCGCACGCGGTGGTGGAAGCTTGGCAGGGCAAGTCATTCAGTAAACCCTCATTTCGCACGGTAGAGGCCGACGCGGAAGGATACTTCCTGATGCCCAGTATCTCCGACTTTTGCCTCATCGCCCATGTCGATGGTTTTTCTGGCGATCACGGGCTCAAGGGCAAGGTCAAGATTGGTGAGGCCTTGGAAGGCCACGTATTGACCGTAGCGCCCGATAGCACTGTTGCTGGAATCGTACTCTGCCCCGACGGAACTCCCGCRGTGGGCGCCCGAATCAAGGTACGCAATCTGGCCAACCAACCCCGGCCTGCCCAGCAAACCCACGATGGGGGAGTCGAGTGGTTCCAGGCAGGAACGGGGGAAGCCACCACTGATGCGCAAGGCGGCTTCGAARTCAGCGGTCTACCGCCGCGCTCGCATGGGCTCAACATCCGGCTTGCCCCCTTCATCGAGCAGGCCGCTCATTGCGCCCCCCTTCCCGAGCGTAAAACAATCCAATTGGACGCGGGCGAGAGTCTCTCTGGATTGGTGCTCGACAACAATGGCACTCCCGTTCCAGATGCCGAGGTCTGCTACTGGCCCCACTATGGCAATCGGCAAACCACACCCTACTGGAACAAAGTCAACCCTGGCGACGGCTCTTTCGTTCTGAGTGGCATGCTGCCAAGACGCGGTCAATTGAGCGGGCTGGTGGTTCGCGCGCCAGGATATGCTGTGCACGCCCAGGAGCCATTGCCCAATCCCCAAGACGATATAGCGCCGATAAGGCTCAAACTGTCTCCTGGTCTCCACATTAGCGGTAAGGTTTTTCTCGAAGACGGAACTCCGGCAAGACGTCACCTGGTTCGCATCGAAGGCGACCGTTATGTGGAACTGAACTACACCGACCAAACGCCCCACACCTGGGAGAAAGTCGCCAGGAACAACGAAACCAGAACCGACCCAGAAGGCCGTTTCGAGCTCACAGGACTCTATTCAGGCACATTCAAGGTAAAGGTGTTCGCCGATGAAAAACGTCAGAACTGGCTCAGGCAAGAGGTTCAGTCCGGTGGGCCGGAACTGAGCTTTCATCTGCGGGCCGAAAGCCTGCGCAAGGTCGTCATCCACCCAAAAGTCATTGATGGCTCCACGGGCGAGGACCTCACCGACTTCAAATTAGCCGCATACGTTTTTGTGGATGGCTATGGAAGCGGGCAGTCCAGGCGTCTCACCAACGGAAAGCAAGGCCTTGAGGCCTCCGGCATAGAACCTGGCGAATATCGCTTCTACGCGTCGAAGCCTGGATACGTGGAGGATAAATCCGAATCCCGCTACTTCGACATCGGTGACCACAACCTGAAATTCACCCTTTGGCCGATGCGTACTTTGCAAGTTCAGGGAGTCACCCAGAATGGCACGCCCATACCACGCATGCGTATCACGGGCACTGGCCCAACTGGTGATAACATCATCTTTCGCTTTGCTGATGGGGGAGGCTCTGGCGAGGTGTTTACCTCCAAGACCAACTCCTTCCTACACGGATTACCCGCCGGGCCGGTGCAACTACTAGTGGAATGCGACGAGGGGACCAAAAGCATCGCCCTGAATCTCGCTGCACCCAACCCTGAGCCGCTAGAAGTCATTTTCCAAGTGACCGCCGCGACAAAATCCATAGAGACCACGCTGGCCATCTGGGTCACAAAGCAGCCCTCAGACTTCGAGCCCGGCGACAAGGCCACTCTCCCCAAGAACATGCATCTGCGACCCGGCCTGAGCCGCGAGAACAAAAACACCCTGCGCTCGATCGACGGCTATCAGCTGAGCACTCCAGAGATGGCCTTCACAATCGTCATCGAACGCCCGCAATCGCAGAAGCCCATCCGCGTCACTTACGGTCTCGAGGACACTTCGGCTTGGGACCTTATAGCCACCAAACTCGAAGCGAAAATTGATACCGACAAGCCAAAACCAGCCATGCGAATGGGACTGACCGTCTGGCCTCCTAAAACTATTGGAACTCACGCAATGAGCACGACTATGTCCACGACCAGCTACCCGCTCCAATCACCCAATCGCGACCCGCGCGAGCCCCTGTCTTTCAATTTCTCTACCCCCGAAGGTGAATGCAGCTTGCGGCTTACTAGCGATTATTACGAAGACGTCGAATTCACCTGGTTCGCGGAGGAAGCTTCTGAGTTAGAGCTACCCCCAATCCTCATCCTCAAGGCCAAGAAGTAGCCGACCCTTTGGTTTGCGTGAATGGGTTGATGGGGTCGCTCTCGGGTCTTTCGAATGGTGCGAACTAGCCTTGAGAAGCCCTAGGCAACCTAGCGTTTACGGGGCAAGGCCTTGGCGGGATGAAATGGCGCGGACGCGGTATGCTGGGAGCATGTTGATTCGACCTCTATTGACGATTTCTGTGGCTGCTCTAGCTTTTGCGTGCCATGACCGGGCTGGTGAGGAGGAGGCGGTGCTGGCCGGGGCTGGCGAAGGCCCTGTGGAGTTGAAGTCACTCGCGGTGCATGCGGAGCCTGAGTTGATTTCGGCGTTGGATGTGAATGGGGATGGTCACTTGGATATTGTGGTGGGAGGGGCTGAGGTGAGTGTTCTTTTGGGGGATGGAAAGTTCGGTTTCGCTGCGGCGTCCGGGAGTCCTTGGAAAGGGTTTTCTGAGGCCTTGGAGTTTGCCTGCGCCGACTTTGATGGGGACGGTTTGGGGGACATCGTGTTTGCGGACCACGGATCTGCTGAGGCCCGCTTCTGGATATTGCTTGGACAAACGGGCGGCGGATTTCAACTTTCACCCCATGGGCCTTTCCGCGTGAACGCGACTCCTCATCTGCATTCATTGGCAGCCCGCGACTTCAACAATGACGGAAGCATCGACATCGTTACGGACTCCTGGCCGGAGAGCCGCTTGGTGTTTGTACCTGGCGACGGCAATGGAAAATTCCGGTCCACGGGAACCCCATTCAGCGTTCCACAGGTGCCGATCATGAACCTGCGCTCGGCCGATATGAACGGGGATGGTTTCGATGACATAGTGACCCCCGCGCATGAGAGCTCTTCTGTAGCCGTCTTACTTGGCGACGGAGAAGGGGACTTCAAGCAAGTGGCTGGTTCGCCTTTCAAGTCCTTTGGGGGCTACACAAGAGTCGAATTGGCGGACTGGGATCGAGATGGGGACATGGATGTTGTGGCCYTGCATCAAAGCGATCGAACCACCCCATTCAAGATTGACGCCCTGTCGATCATGCTCAACGACGGAGACGGGAATTTGCATCATGCGGAAGGTTCTCCGATTCAAGGCCTGCCGCAACGCTCGGACCATTTGGCAGTAGCTGACTTGAACGGGGATGGATGGCTGGATGCGGCCACATTGGGCCAGCAAGGACGAATGCTAGCCATTCACTTCGGTGGCAAAGCAGGCATGCAGCCTGGCGGATTGTTTCCGCTCGCAGAAATGGCCCGTGGCTTGGCCCTGGCAGATTTTGATTCCGACGGTCGATGCGAAGTCCTTGTGACCGACTACACGAAGGGCCGTGTCCTTGTGCTGACCCTGCCGTAATCGGTGGCGAGCCCCTGAAGCCCTATTGCCATCAAGCCCGAATCGGCATGCGGCGGCCCAGGGCGACCGAGACGGTCACGGCCACTAGCGCTACCAGAGCTGCAGTGCCCAGGAATTCTCCGAGAAAAGCCGCGGCCACTCCCAGCGTCACAAAGGGTTGAAGCAGCTGAACCTGGCTCACGCGCGCGATGCCGCCCAGGGCCAAACCCTTGTACCACAGGAAGAATCCCAGGTACTGGCTCACGATGCACAGGTAAGCAAAACCAAACCACTTGGCCTGTGGGATCGAGGTCAGGTCGGCGGGCAGGTTTTGATACATGGGCCAAGCGACAAAAGGCAAGGCCAGGATCAAACCCCAAGAGATCACCTGCCACCCCCCGAGTTCGGTCGCGAGCTTGCCCCCAATCGCGTACCCCATGGACGCGCAAACAATGGCTCCCACCAAGGCCAAATCCCCAAGCTGCAATTGGCCCGCACCCTCTTGCAACGCAAAGCCAATCACAAAACCCGCTCCCACCAACCCGCACAACCAAAAGCCAAACGACGGCCGCTCATGGGACACCAGCACTCCAGCCAAAGCCGTCCCCAAAGGCAGCAACCCCAAAACAATGCCCCCGTGCGACGCCGGCACAGAATCCATAGCCATAGAAGCCAACAGCGGAAATCCCACAACAACACCCGCCGCCACCCCAATCAACCGCTTGAACTGCGGAGCACTAGGCCACCCCGGTCGCACCGCCAACAAAACCAAACCCGCTAAAAACGCCGCAAACACCGCCCGCCCCAATCCAATAAAAGCGCCACCAAACTCCGGCGCAATCCAACGCGTCACCGGCAAGGTCACACCAAAAGTAGCGATCCCCAAACCGCCCACCAGCATGCCCTTAGTCTCTGCATTCATCGGAGCCCAGTGTATGCATCCCCAGCCAAATATCCAGGAGCCCCAGCACCCTGGGCCCCAACCCATAACGATTAGAATCGCAGACTTACTGGACTGTGGCGTTTGGCTTTCAACACGGATGGAAGGCACAGGGGTGATCGGCGCGGCCCCTGACTTCAGCCTAAAAGCGAACTTGCTCCAGGTTCACCGAAAGGGGGTCCGGCGGGACGTTGAGGGCTCCACATACGCGCCGTGCTCGAGCCGTGGAGCTTCCGAGAGGACTATTCCACCTTGTACCCGCCCAGAAGCCCTATCCGGGGTAGGATTTGGAGCACTCTTGCGTTCCTAGGGCTGCAAACCACAAACATGCAGCCTCCCGACCCCCAGACCATCACCCAGATGCTCCAGAACGCCCGCGGAGGAGAGGATTCGGCCTTTCAAGCGCTGCTGCCTGTGGTCTATTCGGAGCTCGGCGCCCTCGCGGAACGGCTTTTCTCCTCCGAGCGCAGGGACCACACGCTGCAGCCAACGGCCCTGATCCACGAGGCCTGGATGAAGCTGGTGGGGCACATCGATGCCATAGAAGATCGTACGCACTTCTTCGCCATCGCCAGCCAGGCCATGCGCCAGGTGCTCATCGACCACGCCCGCGGACGCTCGCGGCTCAAGCGCGGAGGGCACGTCGAGCAGGTCACCCTCAGCGACAGCCTCAACTTTGGCGCCTCCGTCGGCATCGACCTYGTCGACCTCGATGACATGCTCACGCACCTTACGACCCTCAACCCGCGCCATGGTCGAGTTGTGGAGTTGCGCATTTTTGGAGGACTCACCATAGCCGAGACGGCTAGTTTCCTCGACGTTTCGGACACGACCGTCGAGCGCGATTGGCTGATGGCCAAGGCCTGGTTACGCACAAAACTTGGGGACTCCTGATGTTGGACGATGCGGAAGAATACGCACGTAGCTTCGAAGTGTTCAGCGGTGCCCATGGACTCTTGGGCGAGACCCTAAACTCCTACTTGCACGATGCCTGCGATGGCGATGAGTCCCTTCGCAAGCGTGTTCTTGAACTGCTCGCCGCCAGCGCGGACGACCCTAGCGGAGCGGGCGACGCATTCGCCGATTCGAACCTTATGGCCGCACGCCAGACACTCGACGCGGTCGTCACCAAAGCCACCACACCTTGGCTACCCGACAAGATCGGTGACTACCAAATCCTGCGCGAGATCGGTAGGGGAGGTATGGGCGTCGTATACGAAGCGCAGCAGTCCTCGCCCCATCGCCGGGTCGCGTTGAAACTGTTGAGCCCCATGCAAACCACCGCAGATGCAGTGAAACGTTTCCAACGCGAGACCGAGCTGCTCGGACGTCTCCAGCACCCGGGCATTGCGCAGATCTTCGAGGCCTCCACCTTCGATGCGGGGCAAGGGAGTCAGCCTTACTTCGCCATGGAGCTTGTCGAAGGCCGACCGATCACCGACTACGCAAACGAAGAGGACTTGAATACCCGCGCACGACTAGCCCTGCTCGCCGAGCTTTGCGACGTGATCCAATACGCGCACGAGCGCGGCGTGATCCACCGTGACTTAAAACCTGCGAACATCCTCGTTGCCACCAGTAAANCGACCGTYGAGAACGTGCAGAGCCGAAGCCTGAGTCCCTCGGCTCGAATCAAAATCCTCGACTTCGGAATCGCGCGTATCGCGGACCCTGACTTGGCCACAAACACGTTGCAGACCTCAACGGGCCAGATCGTAGGAACGGTTTCCTACATGAGCCCCGAGCAAGCTTCCGGGGACCCCAAGGCCATCGACCCCCGTACCGATGTGTACACGCTCGGCGTACTCGCCTACGAGTTACTCTCGCAGTCGTTGCCACACTGCTCGAAGGGCATGATGCTGCACGATGCTGTACGAGCCATCCGCGAAGACGATCCTACCGAGCTGGGCACCATCGACTCCACGCTACGCGGGGATGTTGAGACGATCGTCGCAAAAGCGCTTGAGAAGGAGCGAGATCGTCGCTACGGCTCGGCAGCCGAGATGGCCGCGGACATCCGTCGGCATCTTACCGACCGGCCGATTCTTGCGCGCCCACAGTCCAGCCTCTACCAGCTCCGCAAGTTTGCACGACGCAACAGGGCATTGGTCGGAGGAGTTGCAGCCACCCTGATCGTCGCCATCGTTGGCGCGACCGTAGCCATCAGTTACGCGATCGACAGCCAAAAACGCGCCGACGAGTTGGAGCGCGTCGCAAAGTTCTACGCGAGTCAATGGAGCAGTATCGACATGGGCGTGATGGCCGAACGGCTCAAGGAGAGCACGGTAAAAGGCGTTTACCGCGAGCAGGTTCGATCAGGGACCGGGCCCGAGTTGGACGCGGATCGCCAAGAACTAGAACGACTGCTCAAGCAGACCGATTTTGCACTCGTGGCAATGCAGTTCCTCGACGAGACCGTATTCACTACGGCTCGAACCACCCTGGRCCAACAGTTTGAGGACCTGCCCCTGGTGCGTGCGCGACTCCTGGAGATGCTCTCCCAAACCATGCACCGCCTAGGACTTGTGCACCAGGCCGCCCCCCTGCAAGAGACGGCTCTCGAGTTGCACCGGCAGGCGTTTGGCGATGCCCACAGGAGCACGCTGCGCTCACAATCACTTCTAGGCAATATTCGACTGGGTCAATCCAAGGGGCCCGAGGCCGCGCAGTTGCTCCGACCTGCCCTCGAAGGACAACGTCAACTCCTCCCCGCAAATTCGCCTGAGATAAGGTCTACCCTCACCTGGCTTGGCATGTGCGTAGAGACACAGGAAGAGCGCCTAGAGATCAAGCGCGAGCTATTTGGACTATCCCTAAATAGTCTCGGACCAGAAGACCCACACACGCTCCATCTCCAAGCGGACATTCTCTTCTTGCAGGGCGAAAGGGAGTTGGCCGCGGACCTTAGACTCAAATGCCTGATAGCCTACCGCAAGAAATATGGCGAGCACAACCTCGCGACGCTCATCGCAACGGGCAACCTTGCGGCTGAATTCCATAGCCTAGGACGCCATAAAGAGGCCGAGGCCCTCACCCGCAAAGTAATCTCCGCATCCCGCGAACAGCTCGGCGAACAACACCCCCAAACCACCAACTTCATGTGCCTCCTGGGTCAGATTTTGCGCGACCAAGGCCAACTCGACGAAGCCGAAATCCACCTACGCAAATCCCTCGCCCTCAGGCTAGAGCACCACGGCCCCAACGACAAAACAACCCAAGACTCACGCCGCCAACTAGACCTACTACTAGAAGCCCGAGCCCGCTAGGGCTGCAGAGGAGCCAAGCGAGGGCTAAATCGGATTCGTGGACCCGAGTGAAACCCCTGCTACCAAAGAACGCCTGGCCCCGAGGCCCCAGACCTAGTCCAAACCCATCCTCCCGTGACCCCACGAAAAAACGCC
>JAESRM010000122.1 GCA_016764635.1 Planctomycetota bacterium | reverse complement strand
GGTCAGGCGTTCGCCGGTGAAGACGTGGCCCAGGTGACCCTCGCAGTTGGTGCAGACGATTTCGACCCGGCGGCCGTCCGCGTCGGGCACGTTGGTGACCGCGCCTTCGATCTCATCGTCGAAGCTCGGCCAGCCGCAGTGGCTCTCGAACTTGTCCTCGGCCCGGTACAGCTTGGCGTTGCATTGCCTGCAGAGGTAGGTGCCGGCATCGTCGGTTTTGGTGAATCCGCCGTCGCCGGGTCGGTCGGTGCCCTTGCGCAGGATGACCCGGGATTCGGAGGAGCTCAGAGCGTTGTATTCACCGGAGACGGATTTTTGATCTTGGGGCATTTGAGCTTTGTTTTCGGATTCCATTGGATCCTCGCTGGCAGGAGCGGGGGAGGCGTTTGAGACCTTGGTGCCGGTGACGGGTGTCGCCGATTGCTTGGCAGGGCCCTGTGAGCAGGCCACAAGGACCAGGAGGGGCAGGATGAGGGATGTTTTGCGGATAACCATGGGATCGCACTATATGTCGGAACGGGGCGGATTGCCCAGCGCCGAACTGAATCTTACGGGCACGGGAGGTTCTTGTGACGTGCTCCGGGTGGCCTAGCGATTAGAATTCCGGCAACGATGGCACGACTCTCAAAGAAAGCATTCGAGGAACTCTACAAGGCTCTGGGCCCGGCACTGCTGGCTGGAAATGCCCGCGAACCGGTGGAGAAAGCCTTGGCAAGCAAGGATCCACACCTTTGCAGACGCGCGGGCAGGGCGATGGAGGAGCTAGGTTTGACCGGGCTTGAGGACCAGATTCTGCCCGCCTACGAGGCCCTGTTCAGCAAAGCGGACCCGGGTTGCCTGGCGAAGGTCGCCCTGGCGCGCGCCTTAGACTTCATGGACTTCGAGGGCGCCGAGCCCTTCCTGCGCGGCGTGAACCATGTGCAGCAGGAAGGCCCGGGCACGAGCAACGACGTGGGCGCCGGTCTGCGCATTCGCTGCGGCTTTGCCCTGGTGCGCCTGCGCCGGCCCGACGTTTTGGTCTTCATGGCCGACCTCTTGGCCGACCCCGTTCCCCAGGTGCGCGCCTCCGCCGCCGGAGCCTTGGCCTATCACGGGGATGAAGCCGGCGCAGCTCTCTTGCGCCTCAAGCTCAACCTGGGCGACCCGGAATCCGAGGTGCAACTCGAAGTCCTCAAAGCCTACCTAGCCCTGGACAATGAGCGTGGTTTGCTGGTGGCGCAATCCTTATTGCACAGGGCTAAGGGCTCTCAAGAAGATGTGGTCATGGCCCTGGGTGAATCCCGCCTGGCCGGAGCTTTTCCCTTGCTACAAAATTGGACCCGAACCGCGGTCACCGAGCGAACGGTACGCCTGGCGGTACTCGCCTTGCTCACCTTGCGATCCACCGAAAGCCTGGCCTTTGTTCAGGAATTGGTGAATGGCGAGGAAGAGATGCAGGCCCGCRTGGCCRMSCARCTCTTCGAAGASATYATTGGGCCGSTTGGGGGCGAGTGAGGAAGGCTTCAGCGATACCATTCATTATGACGGACAATCCTTATCAATCTCCTGCGTCCCATTTGTCGCGAGCCCAAGATATGGGCCCCATGGAAGGCACGGGTACATTCACGATCGGAAGGTCATTTTCAGAGGCTTGTGCCGCGACCATCGGCAGCTTGGGGTTGGTCCTTGGCGCCATGCTAACCTGCTATTTGATCTACCTTGTCTCGGCGGTTACGGTCATCGGCTACATAATATTCATGCCCGTGTTGGGCTGGGGCGTGATTCGCTTCGGCCTCAACCTGATCGATGGACGTGCTCGATTCGAGGACCTCTTCAGTGGATTCACGAATTACGGGTCGCGGCTTTGGAGAATGATTTTCTTGGGTTTGGTCATGGTACTGATCGGCTTGATTGCCACGATTCCCTTCTACTTCGGGTTGTACACCGGCAATTGGATTGTGATGGGAATTGGTTTGTTGTTCAGCATGGTTGTGGGCGGCTTTATGGTGGCTCGCCTGTACTTCGCCGTCATCTTCATGGTTGACCAGGACATGGGAGTGCTGGAGTCGATCCAAGCTTCGTTGGATGCCACCCGGAACATATGGTTGCTTACGCTGGGCCTAGCCATCGTTGCGGGAATTGTAGGAATGCTAGGGGGGTTGGCTCTGATCGTTGGTTTGCTCGTAAGCATTCCGATCTCGTATCTCATGTGGGTCTCCGCCTATCGCCAAATCGTAGGGCGCTCAGCCGAGTAGCAAACCGATTGGCCGGGCCGTTCACTCTGCGATTTCTTCAGCGAACATTTCCCGGTAGTGGCGGTACCAATCGCTTTGAAAGCGCTCGGAGGGATCGAACTTCAGCTTCCTTCGGAGGAACTCGGGAAATTCGGGGTAGGCCTTCAATACCTGATCCTTGCGGGCCCAGCGGTGGTACGTCAAAAAGTAGCTGCCGTCGAGAGCCAAGGCTGCATCGATGATGGAGCGGAAATGTTGTTTGGCAGCTTGGATGCCCTGCTCGTCGTGGGTGACTCGGAGATTGACCACGATGCAGGTATAGGGTTGCTTGGCCCAGGCTAGGAAGGAATCGGTATCCGATTCAATGAACCTGACTGTGCCATAAATTAGGTTGGCCTTTTCTCGGCGCACCACATGCGCCATGGCTTCCAAGAATTCGGGCAGACGAGGGCCCGGTACATAGAACTCACAGATCATCAGGCTTCCGGGCGCGCGCACCCCCGCAGCGTCATCGATGAGTGCATCGACGCCCTCGACGTAATATGAAATTTGGTGCGTGTCGCTCCAGTAGATCTGGCCGTCCGTGGAGAGGTAGTAATTCGAATAGGTTTCGAAGGCCGCCGCCTTGTCGAAATGTGCCAGCTTGTAAAGGGACTGCCAATCCTCAGGTCGCATACGCTTGGGCTCGATTTCGACGGGGGGGGCAGCATCCGTTGGCTTGTAAAACGAGAAGATGCCCTTCCTCAAGAAGTCTGGCGAACTCTCATCCGTCTTGAATTGGTAGTCACCGAAGAGGTATCCATCCGCAATGCGTTCTTGCACGCGCGTGGGCACATCGGCGACGTCGATGATTTCGACTTTGCGTTCCAGTTTGATGCGGGGGGAGAGGCGTAGGGTCACTTCGGTGATGACGCCGAACAGGCCATAACCGCCGACCACGAGCGAAAACAACTCACTGTTCTGTGCGCGGCTGCAGGTGATCAGTTCGCCCTCGGCGTTGACGATCTCCAGTGACTCCACATCTCCAACAAAAGGAGGCATCGTCAGTCCTCGGCCGTGAATGTTGGACGAGACCGCACCGCCCAGACTGAGATTGTCGGCGCCGGTCTGCTTTTGGCGGATGGCCCAGGGGGCGTCTTGGCCTTTCTGGGTCTCGATGAGCCAACCGATGAGTTTGGGCCATTGAATGCCTGACTCGACCGTGACCCAGCCGGTTTCCTGATCCAGCCCGATGACGCTGGCGTAACGGCTCATATTGATATGGAGTGTGCCCTCGCCAAACTGCTGTCCTCCCATGGAGTGCTTGCCCCCAGAGATGCTTATGGATAGCCCATCCCGCGCCGCGCTTTGAACCAGACCGACGATCTCGACCTTGCTCGAGGGCTCGTGATAGCTCGCCACCAGGGTCTCATTGAGCCGTGAGTGGATGTCATTGAGGAGGACGGGAGCCCCGGGGGAACCACAGCCTGCGAGGAGCCAAAGGCCGCCGAAAATTGCTTTAAAGTGTTTCATTGTGTGCATCCGTATCGTGTGGCTAAGTGTGTGCAGATTTACCTGGTTCGATGTTACAGGGCGCTGCTAAGGTACGAGACCGCGCCCTTGGCTCCCATGGTGTTTCTTTACGCGAGTCCGAGCCTTGGGCATCAAAACCGAGAGACCGTATGGCAAAGAAATTCGAACGACACAGGCAGCCCTGGACTCCCTCTGAGATTGGAAAACTCCGATTCATGGCGGCCAAGGGCATGAGCATTAAGCAGGTCGCGATAACGCTCACCCGGAGCGAGGAGTCGGTGAAAAAGCAGGCCAAAATCGAGAAGCTAAAACTCACCAAAGCGCGCTAGCAGCAGAGATTGTGGCGAATACCGCATTGTCGTTCCCTGCCTGGCTCCTAGACCGTATTTTCGATACCTGGGCGAAGCCGCCGCTTCGATTGTGGGGGTTGTCAATTTGGCCCGCACGATTGAAGCCGCGGTTTTTTTATAGAGCAGCCGCATTTGAATGATCCAGAGGCGACAGGAGGAGCTGGGCCATATAGGATTTCACGCCCATGAACTTTCCTTGGCGCGACACTCTCAAACGACTTGGCGTCTTGGGGCCTGTTGTCCTCTTTACGGGCTTGGGTCCTTTGATTGGGGCCTTCGTTCTTGCTGGGACGAGTTCGATGTGGGTGGATGGGTTTCGGGACATGGGGGCGGCGCGGATTCCGGTTTTCTTGGTATTGACGGCCGTGCTGGCGGCCTACTCGCTCATCCCAACCCATGCCTCGTCCCTGTTGGGGGGGATGTTTTTTGGAGTGGCCCATGGCACGGCAGTGGCCCTGCTCGGAACGCTCATGGCGGCGGGACTGGGTTTTTCGACGCTAAGGTTTCTCCTAAGGGACAAGGCCTTGCGCGCACTTTCCCACCACCCGCGCGCGCAGGTCMTCCACCGTGAACTTGGYCAGGGCCACTACCTGCGAAGCATAACGCTGCTAGCCCTGATCCGGCTCTCTCCCGCCTTGCCATTCGCCGCTACCAATCTGCTGATGTGCACCACGGGCATGCGCATTCTTCCTTTTCTAATCGGATCCCTGGTCGGTATGGCCCCCCGTGTTGTCGCAGTCGTTTGGATCGGATCCTCCCTCCCCAAACTTGACCTGTCAMAAGCYGCCGACCAGCGTTTGCTCATCCTTGGCGTCCTAGCGACGATCCTCGTTCTTTGGATCCTSCGCACGGTCTCCAAGCGAGCTCTGAGCCAATTGGGATTGTAATGCAATGGAGCCGCGCACAACTGTGGATGTGCGCGACTCCGTATCCTTGGTATCCGAGCTCCCTAGGGGGCCAAAATGGAACCAAGCACGACCCGGATCCCAATACTTCCACCAATGGTGTTGGGGTCACGGCCGCCTCGGTATGCGGACCGGGTCACGCTTGAATTGCCAAACCAGCAGCCACTCCGGACTGTCCGGAGAGTGCCAATCGTGACGAAGGGGTCGGTCTGCGATGCACTCGTGTAGTCAGCGAATGAGTCCAAGCACCACTCCCACACGTTTCCGTGCATGTCGTAGAGGCCAAATGCATTGGGTTCGAATGAACCGACTTCTGCGGGAGAGGGCAGGCCACAAGAGCTGTTGCTATAGAAGCTGTACCCGATTTGAGCATCCTCGCAAGGAAGCTCTGTGCCKAAATTGAATTCAGTTGTTGTTCCAGCTCGGCAAGCGTATTCCCATTCAGCTTCTGTGGGTAGGCGGTATTCCTTTCCAGTGGGCAATCTGCCAGCCGCTTGCTCCTGGGCGGTCAGCGCTGTTGTGTATGCCCGGGCCGTGGTCCAAGTGATTTTTTCAACCGGCATGTTTGGTCCAGAGAAGTACGACGGATTCACTCCCATCAGTGCTTGAAATTCAGCTTGGGTGACTTCAGTCGCGCTCATCCAAAACGTTTCGCTGATAGTCACTTGGTGAACAGGCTGCTGATTTGAATCGTTGTAGTACGGCGCGGTGCTCGGAGCGTTTGAGCCCATGGAAAAAGACCCCGCAGGRATTTGAACCATGTCCGGGATGGGGGCCGCTCCGGTTGCCAAAGGGAACGTGATRCTCAATCCATTTGAGAGGTTGGAAGTCCCCTGGGCAGCCGGWGTGTCGCGGTGCCAAAATTGAAAGTGCCAGGTGTCGCCGCTCATGATCGCGATCGGAGCACTTCCAGGAATCGTGTCGGGCACATCGAACCCCGTTCCTGATGTGGATGTGCCTACAAGGTTTTGTAAGACGCCAGCGGAATCGAAAAGGCCAAACGAACTGGAGCTACTACCCGCAGCATTGTAGCGATACAGAGCGGACGTTCCCGTGCCGACTAGGCATAGCATGCCATTGCCCACCGCAACGCCGGCCGTCTTTTCGTTGCCTGCGAGGAAGTAACCGATCTCACCGGGTACGCCCCCGGTGACTTCCAAGTGCAAGTGGCTCCCTATGYCRTGKCRRSTMGTGCCTGCCAAAGAAGTTGGGGAGCCAGTAGAGTTGTTGGAGGGGCTACAGAAGGGGAGCCCCACGCTTTGCGCGAGTACGCCGCTGGCGAAAGTCAAAGCGATTGCAGGGAGAATGAATTGAGATCTCAGCATAAAATTTAGGATAGCAGTCTAGGGTCGGATTGAGGTGCACGTCCGAGTCTAGGCGGGATTGAAAATAAAGGGGACGGAGTTTGGACAACGTCAATCGGATTTCAGGGGTGGGGGCGTTGAGGAGTGTTCAGGCTGGGGTCCCGAGATCAAGGTGAATTTATCCCGGCTCCTATGTCGCCTGCAGGCTAGAGGGGGCAGGCCCTGCGCGCTGTGGCGCAAGCATGGCACGACCCCGTGTCTAGCCTAGATCTCTCGCCTTCGACAGCTTCATCCAGTGAAGAGGTCCTCCCCAAGCAACTGCAGATCACTATGGCTTCACCCTGAGTTCAACCTCGATCACCTTTAAAGCCTGACGAAGTGGGCGGGCTCTCACTGGCCTCTGCTTTGCAGTTGCAAAGCTTCAAGCCGGGGGCGCAAATACAGGGTCCAGGTCACAAAGCCAGCCAAGGCACCTGTCCAAATGTCGAAGAAGAAGTGTTGCTTGGTGGCTAGAATGCTCCAGCAGAGTACCAGCCAGGTCATGGTGCCCGCGAAGAGGACCCAGCGATCCATACGCGTCCGTGCCCAAAACCCGTGGTGGGAGGCGGTCTTGATTTTGAAGTGCGCGCACGTGAGCAGCATCAAGAGGCTGAGGGAGACGTGCAAGCTGGGCCAAGCATTCCAGGGTCGGTCCAGTCGATAGAGGCCCTCGTACACTTCCCGCATGGCTGGAGTGGTCGCCTGCACGGCTTGTTCCATTTGTTGGCGGACGTGGATCTCGGTGGGGCAGATCAGGAACACGCACCCGCTAGCCACGGTCAGAACGATTTGGGCCTGTAAGTGAACCAGGAGTGCACGCAGCCCCGTTCGTGTCCTTGGGGATAGGGCCAGGGTCAGCGGGAAATACAGGTAGAGCGTCGCGTACACCCAGAATCCCAGGGGACCGGCTGCAGCCAGTCGTCGACCCAAGTGTGGCTGTCCCAAACCGAAACGCCGCGTGCTTCGGCTAGGCGCAACACCATGAGATAGCCTCCACCGACAAAAAGCGCATGAACCGTGAAGATCACCACACGGGCGGCGAGGTGATGCCGACTCAACCGCAATATTGGGCGTAGGACTGCCCAGGGGCGGGGGGTGGAGTTCGACTTGATCACAGAGCCCACCCTACTGCATTGGTACTACACCTGTGACCCAGTGGCCTTCAATTGATATGGGGAGCCAGCGCGGCCATCTCGGGTTGCCGCTCCACATTCGATACCTCAATTTTTGAATAACTATGTTCCATCGTCTCGGCGTGTTTCACCGCATCCTAATTCCTGTCGCCGTACTTCTTTGCCCGTCAGCGAGTGGCCAAGGCTCGGTTGAGAAATTCGCGACCTTGTTTGGGCGTTCGCAGCATGTGCGTGCGGCCAGTGCGGATGGATCGGTCGCGGTCCTGGCTGTTTAGGATCAGGCCTACAACTACACCGGGTCATTGTGGCTTGACGGCCCTGGAGGGATTGTGGATCTTGCTGCGACAAGTGGGCTGTTCAGCACGGCGTCCGCTTTGGGTTGCAGTGCCGACGGCTCTGTGGTCGTCGGGGTGGGTGACACACAGGCTGGTGAGCGGGCCTTCCGCTGGACCCACACTACGGGGATGCAAAGCCTCGGTGTGGTCGGGGGGCTGGCCATTCCTTCGCCGGATTGTTAAGCGCGGATGGATCCACAATTTCAGGTACCCTTACTTTCGGTTCGCCTGGAGCCTACAGCTATCATGGTTTCGTTTGGACATCCGCGGGGGGGATGCAGGACATCGGAGATACGGTCCGTCCCCAGTCAATTAGTTCCGATGGGTCTGTTGTCGTTGGGACAATGGGCATGAATAGTCTGGTGGATCTATTCCGTTGGACTGGGGCCACGGGGCTTCAAGTGCTTGACCTTCTTCCTGGCATGGCTGTGATGGGGCAACCATTGGTCAGTGCAGACGGGGCGGTGATTGCAGGCACAGCAACGGGATATTCCGGACAGGGGAGCGTTACTCAACCTTATCGGTGGACGGTGTCTTCAGGCCTCCAGAGCATCCCTGGTTTCCCAATGGGTCCATCCGCACAAGGGCGTGTCGGGAACCTTTCAGCCGATGGGAACGTTATCGTCGGTAGTGCTCCAGGTCCGAATGGTAGGTTGCTAGCCTACCGGTGGACCGCGGCCTCTGGAGCTCAAGAGCTTGCAGGTTTCGGTCACCCCGGAAGGTGGGGCTATTGGGCCTCTGCGTGCAGTTCGGATGGCTCTGTTATTGTGGGAGGCGCCAGCGATCAAGTTTCAGGTGAAGTGTTCGCAGTCAGGTGGACGACCCAGGGGGGGATTGAACTGATAGACACCTTGGCGGGCGCTGATACACAACTGTCTTGGATCAGCGAGGATGGTGCTACGGTTTTGGGTTCCTCTGCCGACTTTGACACTCTTTCGTCTCAACTGTTTTTCCGTTGGGAGGCCGGTTCCTCTGGGATTGGAAGCCGGTATGGTCATTCGGGACTGCCTAACTCGACCGGTGGACGGGGTGTGATTTCAGCCGCAGGCAGCCACGACATCGCTGACAATGACTTGACCCTTTCAGCAAGCCAGATACCCGCAAACTCCTTTGGGATCTTTATCGTCGGGACGGATTACGACCAGGGTCCCTTGTTTGGAGGTGGACAGGGCATTCTGCTCGTTGGGGGGCGGTTGGGCCGCTTCAACAGGGGCAGCGAGATCCAGTTTTCAGGTCCTTCAGCCACCTTTGATATGCAGGTTGATCTGAATGCGATTCCTTATGCATTGGGTTACCTCGCTGTGCAGCCGGGGGAGACATTGTTCTTTCAAGCTTGGCATCGCGATCTGAACCCCACCCCGACATCGAACCTGACAGACGCTGTTGCTATCACTTTTTTTTAGATACGGAGTCGGGATAACTTCAATCGATTATCGGGGAGTGCTGGGGTTGCGGGATGCAGCGGTTTGGGCCCCGATAATAGAGTGAAGTTGTCCCGACTCCTTGTCCGGTTGGTGGTGTTACCAGCCTTCTTTGGAGGCTGGTGGGCGTGTAGGGTGGAGTAGCGGCCGGCTTGGGCCATCAGCGTGGCGTGGGTGTCTTCCTGTACGATGTGGCCTTCGTGGACTACTAGGATGCGGTCGGCGTTTTCGATGGTGGAGAGGCGGTGGGCGATTACGAAGCAGGTGCGGTCCTTGAGGGTTTGGTTTAGGCCTCTTTGGGTGTGGTGCTCTGTTGTGGGGTCGATGGGGAGGTCGCTTGGTGCCTCGGATCCTAAATCCGTTGCCTGGTGAATAATCCGGGCTGGTTCGTTTGCCCCTTGCTTGCGGTTTTCGGCATCCTCGTGTAGTTTGCCCTTCAGGGCCTCTGCCCTATTTACGTTACACATGTCTCGATCGATCTCTTATTTAAGGAGAAATTGAATGAAACGAATCGCTGCTGCAATTTTTGCGATCCTTGCAACCTGCCTGCCCGCCGTCGCGGATGTTTTGGACGTGGGGGGACCCACACCTGACGCCTCGACTATTGCGACTGCTGTTCTCTTGGCAAACGATGGCGACGTCATTCGCGTCTATCCGGGAACTTATGGGTCATTCACGGTGAACGGAAAGTCGCTTTCCATCGTTCCGGGTGTCCGTGGAAGCAGATCGCAGGTCACTGGAACCATTACCATTTCCAGCTTATTGGGAAATCAATCGGTTGAACTCAATGGGATTGATGCGACCCGAAGTGGAAATATTGGCGCCCTAACGATTAGGAATTGCGCGGGCTCAGTGCGAGTTCGAGACTGTACTTTTGTAGCCTCAGGCGGCCACTTTGGCGTAGCGGTACCAGGGGGCACTATCAGCAACTCGGTAGATGTTGTTCTTACGGGTTGTTCCCTGGACGGCTGCCGAGGCAGTAGTGTCACCAGTTCTTGCGCGACTGGTGGTTCGGGAGGCCCAGGTCTACAAGTCTTGAGCAGCCTAGTTGCCCTCTACCATTGCACTTTGACTGGAGGCAATGGTGGGGCTGGCGGGGGCTATTTTGATTGCTCCTGCGTGGGGGATGGCGGTATGGGCGGAAGCGGGTTGGTTTTGTTGGGGACTGGCGAACTCTTCGCTTCGCTATGTACCTTCTCGGGAGCCTCTGGAGGCTTGTCAGGAGACCCGTTCTGCTGGCTTGCTTTTGCAGAGGCCGGTTCGGGTGTCAAAACGCTCCCTGGATCAACCTGGAATCTTCGCATCCTGGATTGCAATGCCGGTGGCTGCTCCGGCTGCCCCGGGTACAACGTCAGTTCCCCTTCCTCTCTCTCCTTCGTGCCTGCATCGGGAAAGCGTATGTCCGGACCTGCTTGGCTGAAAGACGATGAGGATATGTCCCTGAGCTTCTACGGCTCTCCTGGCGACAGGGTAGGCCTGTTCTACTCAACTGGCCATGACCATGACATTTCTCCGATGTTTGGCCCCTTGCTCGTGCACGTCCCTAGTGGATTCGATCGGCCTCTCTGGCGCTACCTCGGCGCAATTGACGCTTCGGGCAGGCTAGATGTGACCTTGCCAATGAGGAATATTCCCAACCTGACGCACGTCAACCTGCACTTGGTGGGGGCGGTCGTTTCCACGTTCGGTAGGTACTACACCAATAGCCTGACACCGGTTCTACTTGACTCAGCTTGGTAGAAGCCTGGAGATACCGCATACCGATGAGGGACCAGATCGCCCAGATCTGGTCCCTTATTTCGGCGCGTAAGGTGCCGACTCCTACCAGCCTTCGTTTGATGCAGTCAAGCAATGGTGGGCGTGTAGACTCGAGTAGCGGGCGCCCAGGGCCATTAGGGAGGCGTGGTTGCCTTCTTCTACGATGCGGCCTTCGTGCACTACTAGGATGCGGTCGGGGTTTTCGATGGTGGAGAGGCGGTGGGCGATTACGAAGCAGGTGCGGTCTTTGATGATTTGGGTGAGGCCTTTTTGGATGTGGTGTTCTGTTTCGGTGTCGATGTGGGAGGTGGCTTCGTCCATGACTCGGACGGAGGGGTCTTTGAGTAGTGCGCGGGCGAAGGAGCCTAGTTGGCGTTCGCCTGCGGAGAGGCGGGAGCCGCCTTCGCCTACTTCGAAGAGGAAGGCGCTTTTTAGTTTTTTAATGAAGGGGGATTTGCCTCCGCTGGTGGCTCCGACTTCGTATCTGGAAGAACTTCACTACGCCGATGTCGGGGGGCGCAGAGTTGGGCGTTTATGAATAGTGAAGGGCCGCAGCCTTGAATTGGGGCTGCATCGGCTACTTCGGGTTGAGAGCCAGGTGCCGGGTCGGTTTTTGAATATTTAGTACATTCTCAGCACCCAACGGTGCATATTGTCTTGTGTCTCTGGCCTAATAATTTTTCAAACCCTTGACCCCCATGAAACAAACACGATTCATTCTCCCCGCACTTGCTTTGGCCTTGGCCGGTGGAGCTTTCGCCCAAAGTATCGGAACGCCGTTTTGCAGTCCGACCCATAACTCAACGGGAGCGGCCGCTTCCTTGACCGGGACTGTGGGGAATGGTGCGAGTAGCTATCTTCACTTGGAGGTTACGCAGGGCGTG
>JAESRM010000020.1 GCA_016764635.1 Planctomycetota bacterium | reverse complement strand
GTCGAGGATGTGAAACTCGAGGCCTTCGGTGTCGTGGTCCTTGAGGTACTGGTCGACCTTCTTGATGAGCTGCGCGTCGTGGGCGCGGTTTTCATCGAGCCAGAATATGGCGGGCACCTTGGTGGCGCGGGCGCGGCGCACGGCTAGGCCGACCCAGTCGCGGATCGGCGCGTCCTTGACCTGGCACATGCGCCAGATGTCGCCGGCGTCAACGGCGTGTTGCATGAGCACCTTGCCATCGGCGTCAATGACCCGCACGGTGCCCTTCAAATCCATTTCGAAGGTCTTGTCGTGGCTGCCGTACTCCTCGGCTTTTTGCGCCATGAGGCCCACGTTCGGAACGCTGCCCATGGTGGTCGGATCCAGCGCGCCGTTTTCGCGGCAGAAGTCCATCATGGCCTGGTAGATGCCCGCGTAGCTGCGATCCGGAATGAGTGCGGTGGTCTCTTGCAGTTTGCCTGCGGGGTTCCACATGCAACCGGAGTCGCGGATCACGACCGGCATGGAAGCGTCGATGATGATGTCGCTGGGCACGTGCAGGTTGGTGATGCCGCGGTCGCTGTCGACCATCGCCAAATCGGGACCGTTCTTATAAGCGGCTTGGATGTCGGCTTCGATGGCGGAGCGTTCGGCATCGGGCAGCTCTTGGATCTTGGAGACCAGATCGCCGAAGCCGTTGGTCACGTCCACGCTGAGACGGTCGAAGGTTTCGCCGTACTTGGTGAACAGGTCCTTGAAGTAGGCGCGCACGGCGTGGCCGAAGATGATCGGGTCGGAGACCTTCATCATGGTGGCTTTCAGGTGCAAAGAGAGCAGCATGCCGCTCTCGCGTGCTGCGTCGATTTGCTCTTCGAAGAAAGCGACCAGGGCCTCGCGGCTCAAGCAGGTGCTGTCGATGATTTCACCGTCGAGCAAGGCCAGGCCTTCCTTCAGGTTTTTCTTAGAGCCGTCGGCGCCTTCGAATTCGATGCGCACGGTGGTGGCCTTGCCGATCGTCACGGACTCTTCGTTGCCGAAGAAGTCCCCGCCCTGCATGCTCGCCACTTGGGACTTGTTGTCCGCGGTCCACTTGCCCATGCGGTGGGGATTGCGGCGCGCGTATTCTTTGACGGCGATGGGCGCGCGGCGGTCGGAGTTGCCTTCGCGCAGGACCGGGTTCACGGCGCTGCCTTTGATGCCGTTGTAGCGCGCTTGAATGCCGCGCTGCTCTTCGTTCTCGGGCTCCTCGGGATAATCAGGAAGAGCGTAACCCTTGGCTTGAAGCTCGGCGATGACCGCCTTGAGCTGGGGAACCGAAGCGCTCACGTTGGGCAGCTTGACRATGTTCGCCTCRGGSGTYTTGGCCAGGGCACCCAGCTCGGCCAGGTCRTCAGCAATGCGYTGCTCGGGCTTCAAGYRATCCGAGAAAGTGGAGATGACACGGCCRGCCAGGGARATGTCCCGGGTCTCCAGCGCGATGCCCGCGGGGGCGGCGAAAGCGCGCAGAATGGGGAGCAGGGACTGGGTGGCGAGGGCGGGAGCCTCGTCGGTGTGGGTGTACAGGATTGTGGGCTTTTGTGACATGTCGTACCTCGGTCTGGGGGCCAGAAACGCCCCTTTGGCCAGCAGGATAGACTCCCACAGGCAGGTAGGCCACCCCCACTAGCGAAACTGGGCGGGCCTGGCGATGAAATAGCATTCCGCCCCACGCCCCCATCCGGCACGGAATCGCCCAATTGCCCCGCGATCCCCCACCTACTGCCCACCAACACGCTTTCGCGCAGCTTCGATAATTCCTCCTGCCGGCGAAATCCCCTGGCCTATCCGCCGTACCCCGGTGCCAACGCCAACGGAATCCTGCCCACTCCGGGGCGTTGCGAAAAGACCGCTGGGGAATCCCCCTGGACCCGCCCCGTCTGCGCGCCAGATCCAGCCCCCCAATCTGCGCCCTGAACCCAGTTCTGCCCCCTGGGACCTCGCCATGAAATCCTCCCCCCGCATCGTCGCCCTCGTGGAGCTGATCGCCTTTCTGGCCATCGCTCTGACCTCAAAGGAACTGCTCGACCCCTACATCTGGCGCTTTTCCGGGCCGATCACCCTCGCCGGAACCCTGGTGCTACTGACCGTCTATATGCGCATGCGCGGCGAGAGTTGGCGCACCATGGGATTGCCGCGCCTCGAGGGCACCCGAGCGAAGCTCATGGTGTTCCCTAAGGCCTTGCTGGTCGCCGCAGCTTTTGCGGCCAGCGTCGCTCTAGCCCTCTTGACCTGCAAACTCGTCGGCATCGAACTCCCCGACGAAACGCCCCAGGGCGTTCAGGATCGCTTCGGTTCCATCCACAACAACCTGCCCCAACTTCTCCTGTGGGTCAGCCTAGGCTGGACCACCGCTGCCTTTGGTGAAGAGATGTTCTTCCGCGGATTCATCATCACTCGATTGCTCTCCGTCTTCAAAGGCGTGCGCTTCGCAAAGTTCTTCGCCGTCCTCCTGGCCGCTCTCTTCTTTGGTTTCGTGCACTTCTACTACCAAGGCATGCGTGGCTTCATCGTCACCGGCGCCATCGGCTTCGCCTTCGGCAGCATGTTTCTATTCCAGAAGARAAGCCTCTGGTCGATCATTTTGGTGCACGGCACCATCGACACCATCGGGTTTGTCGCGACCTATTATGGCTTGGAATAARRCCCCTATTCGAACGAGAACCAGGCGCTAGCCAACGATTCCAGGGTCGCTTCAATCGGCCTTGGAAGGCGGGGTAAGTTGCGCGGCAGGCTGCAGTAGCGCTGGATGAGCAGCAAGGCCAAGAGTCGCTGACCCAGCTCGGGCGTGCGCTCGGATTGGGGAAYCCCCCAGCCTTCGAGAACGGCCTCCAGGGTTGGGGCGATGGGGTCCCCGGGGCCCAGGGTTCGGTCATGCACTCGGCGCATGAGGGAGCCACATTGCCTGGCAAGCGCAAGGCGAGAACCACCTGTCTGGACTCCAAACGAATGCGCCCCACAGGCTCCGGCGTGAATCCGAGCACAGCGAAGGCGCCCCACTCCACGTCGAAGGCTTCGGCGTCCTGGGGCGAAAAGAGCCCGATGACGGCATGGAAGCTGTAAGAAGCCGCGGCGTGGCGTATGGAAGCCGGAAAAGTCAACAAGTGGGGCCAAGTATGGGGATCACACCCCACTTTGGCCACTTTTCGGCATTGCAGCCACGACTCACTCCCAAAAGGGTGGGCACATGCCATTTTTTGGAACTGGGGTGAATATCCCTCCTAGCACGCCGAATATGATATCACTTCAATATCAACCAAGGCCACACATGAAAGAACACAAGCAAGAATCTAGCACCCACGAGGTCACCGCCCAGCCCATCGCAGGCTCCAAGATCCTCACCTCCCTCCTATTCGCGGTTCCCGCTCTGATCGCCACGGGCATACGGACCGTCGATCGCCACGACGAAGGTCTGGGCATTGTCATCATCCTTGCGACCCTGCTCAGCACGATCATCACGCTGATTGGGTTCTACGTGGTAGCGCCCAACATGTCGGTCGTGCTGGTTTTCTTCGGCAAGTACAAAGGCACCGTGCGTAAGGAAGGCTTTTACTGGTCGCACCCCTTCACGAGCCGCCACAAACTCTCCCTGCGCGCCAACAACCTGGCTAGCGACACGATCAAGGTCAACGACCTATACGGCAACCCGATCGAGATCGGCGCGATCGTGGTTTGGAAGGTCACCGACACCGCCAAGGCTCGATTCGACGTGGAAAACTACGAGCACTACGTTCAAGTTCAAATCGAAGCCGCCCTGCGCGAGTTGGCTAAAACGCACCCGTACGAGCAGCACTCCAATGACGGGGACGCCACTCCCGACCCCAACACAATCTCCCTGCGCAGCGACAGTGAGTCCATCTCGGAAGAGCTGACCCAGGAACTGCAACAACGCCTAAACCGCGCCGGAGTCGAAGTGCTCGAAGCCCGCATCAGCCACCTGGCCTACGCCCTTGAAATCGCCTCCGCCATGCTGCAACGCCAACAAGCCGCAGCSATCATCTCSGCYCGSCGCCTGATCGTGGACGGTGCCGTRGGCATGGTCGAACAAGCCCTMGGCGACCTGGAAAAACGYGGCGTGCTAGAACTCGACGACGAACGYAAAGCCACYATGGTKTCCAACCTACTCGTCGTGCTCTGCTCCCAAGCCGCCCCRAGCCCGGTGATCAACACCGGCGGYATCTACAACTGATTGCGCCATGCCCTCCCAAGGCAAAAACGACGACAAGAAKGAAGGCAAGGCCCCCGGCCGCAAAGCCTTCCTACTACGCCTAGCCCCCACCGTGCACGAAGAACTGCGCGAGTGGGCGGCCCAGGATATGCGCAGCCTCAACGCCCAAATTGAATTYCTACTGCGGCAGGCTTTGCAGAAGCGYAAGGGCGGCCAKAACTCATGACCCCGTTGAYCCCTGGGYATTTGCGCAAGCCAACCAARCCGCCAATTGTGGAAGTTTTGCATKAATCGAGCGCCTAGCCTCGACTCGASCTCGCCCAWWYGWGCANCCCGAATTGTGCAWGCCCTCCCCCCYYCTTTNTTTCGGRATCCCGCGCGCTGGGCAAGGCAGCACTCATTATCAGCTTGAATTCGATTGACGATTCGGTCAGAAGTTGCGCCCGAAACATGGGTGAATCCCCAATCCTGCAACGGTCCGTTAGGTCAACCTAGCAGGCCCTGGCCCCGCTAATACAACCAGTGTGCTCGCGAGACGGCAAGCGGGTGCGGAAGCGCTCACCTGATCTCTACAAAAAGAGATCAACTGGCTTACGCGATTGCCTCCGCTAGCGTAGCGTGGTGTGCATCGCGTGAATGCGCTGCAAGTTCAGCAGAGTTCTAGAGGCTGTCAGCGATTCACCCATTCCATARCAACTCGAAGAGCACCCTGCGGCACGCATCGCACCGAATGCGCCTTCCGCAGATTGCTTCGCACTCGACCAATATGAAACATTTCCACAACGGCTCACCTCACACCAATGACCGCGCCCAACCGGTTTCGGTCGCCCTACTATCGGCGATCCTGAGCCTAACCAGCGTTGCTTGCTCGCCTGGTCCTTCGGAAACCATGAACAACGCTTTGCAGAGTGTGCCTACGGCTTCAGGCAATTCATTGCCCCCAATGTCGCCATTGACCGCATCCTCCTCAACTCAAGTATCTTCAAGAGGAATTGCAAGCGCCATCTCGCGCTTTGACCTTGGCATCCTTTCGGTCTCTGTTCAGCAGAACGCTGTTTGGAAACTCAACCAGCCGATCGACATCACGTTCGATCGCCCGATCGATTTTAGCACGGTGCACTCTAACACGTTGCTGATTGTGGATAGCACGGGTGCGACGGCCACCGGCACCTACATTCAACCGCTCGACGGCCAAGGAAACCCACGGCGCGAAGTCGTTCGCTTCGTTCCCGATTGCCCCACCACGGACGACTTCACCGACGCTGGATTTTCAATTGGTAAGAGTTACCAACTGTGGGTGTTCGGCGAAAGTGGCTCGGTCGGCGGCGTCACGATTGTGGGTGCAGCTGGCGCTATCCTTCGCCAGACCCTCACTGTCGATTTCACCACGCCCTTATCGAATGACCCGGCCGTGCTCTTCCATGACACGGAGCCTGGACCTCCTCAGGTTGTGCTCATCCCCGGTCCGGGTGGGCATATGCCGGGTGCCGATTTCGCGGCCACTTATTTAGAGGTGGGCGAGGACATGAACAACCGCTACTACTTCGGCAACAACGGACTGGGTTCTTTCGAGGTCCCCTTGAATCTGTATAGCGACTTGGACACGCGCGTCGCTTTGCTCCTGCAACTCAATCAGGCGATTCTGAACACGAGCTCCAACTTGAATCCAGGCATGGTGACTTTTGAATTCGAAGAAACCCCTGGAATTTGGACTCCCTTAGGATCGACGGTGACCGTGGAAGAAAACTGCGGGGCATTGGGCTCTGTTTTGCGCGTCACTCCCCTGGGTTTGCTACCCCAAGGCTCTAGCCTGCGCTTGCTGCTGAAGCAAGGCTTTAGGGATCTGGTGGGCGATGCCACGATCCAGGACAACGCGGGGTTTGCGCCGATGGACTCCGTCACAATTCTTGATGATGGTGGACTGGCTGACGAAGGGGCCGACGAATTGTTTGAAGGATTCCAACTGGGCGGCCTTCTAGCAGGCTCCTTGGAGGACACAAGCTCCCCGCTCGATTACCAGCGCGCTCACTGGGGCAGCGATGGGAAACTTGTGGCTGCCTTTGGGTTCGATGGAACGGGCGGCCCTGGAGGCGACTTCGACTACCACGTTCCTGTGGGCCAAACGATTGTGATCAACACTACCTTGGCCACTATTGTGGGCGGACCTGGTGGCGTCCCCACCGCTTCACAAACTATCGTGGGGGGCGTGATCGATCTGCGCAACCTGGTCGTGCCCGCGGGCTCCAGACTCGTGTTTCAGGGACCCAATCCTGTGACGATCCTGGCTACTGGATCCGTGTCGATCGAAGGGGAAGTGCTCCTAAACGGCGGCAACAGCGATGGCGTAGGCACGCTGAATACGACCTTCCAGCCGGAACCAGGCGCACTTGGCAACGCAGGAGGCGGTCGCGGGGGAATCGGGTCCTACCTCACCACAACGTCGACCCCGCGAGGTGGAAGTGGGTGGGGTGCTTTTAGCTCCCCGGGCGGTGGAGGCCAAGGTGGCGAAACCACCTACACCACATCGAGCAACAAGGACAATCGGCGGGCTGCGGGTGGTGGCGGCGGAGGGTTCGGGTCTGACATCTTTTACGACCACGATGCGGACTCGATGACGATCGCCCGCCACTGCCAAACATTGATTGGCATGGACGGAGAGGGCGGTTTCGCGGGCTCAGCCCAAGGCACAGGAGCCGTATCCCAGTTGATTCGCGCCCAAGGCGGAGCTCTTGGACCCGGTCCTTTTGTGGACCCTCAGTCCGACAACAACTTCTACGGCACAAAGGTGGCTGCCAACGGCACGAAGACATTAGGCGAACTGCAACAACGCTGGGCAGGTGCAGGCGGCGGCGCGGGCGGAGATGCAGCTCGAGTCACATCGGCCGGCTTCCCCAGGATTCCATTCCATACGGGTGGTGACGAAAAGGGATCCGGCGGCGGCGGTGGAGGCGGAGGGATTTCGATCCTCGCCCTCGGACCGATTGCCATTCAAAACGGTGGACGCCTCGTGGCCGATGGTGGTCATGGTGGTGGCGGTGAGAACGTGATTTTCTTTGACCGCATTGGCGGCGGCAGCGGCGGCGGCTCCGGTGGCCATATTGTGCTCGCTAGTGCGGACTCAATTTCAATTCTGGACGTCGCCACCAATGCTGGACCCGGGTATCGGGACACGATCAGTGGCCACAGGGGCCGCTCAGTTTCCGCCCTTGGCGGCCAAGGCGGCGCTRGTCACAACAATTCTGGAGGCGCCAACGAGCAAGGACCTTCAACTTGGAGGTGCGATGCCATCGACCTAGCACGCCTCAATGTTGATGGTGTTTTCGTTTCGGTCACTCCGGGTGTGGTAGGCACTTCTGAGGATGTTCCGCCCCTTCAAAACCAAACAGCATGCTTCCGGCAGGGAGGCATGTCTGACTGGTTGGACCCCGACGGCCCCGTGCTAGGTGCAGGTGGAGACGGCGCTCCTGGCATCATTCAATTGCATGTGCCCAACCCGGCAACGGATCTGCACTTCGCTTTCGGAACGACTTGGAACACCGCGGACTTGACGCAGTCCTTGGCACCCACGCCAGTCGGTTGGAATGGGATAGGCGCTGGTCACGACACTCTACTGCCGCTCTTTGGGACCATCTCAGTGGCACAGTCCCGGTGGATTCCGCTGGGTCTAGCACGTACGGCACCCGGCGGAGGCCCGGATGACCAGGTCCAATTCTTCTTCGGGGGCACCTCGCCGCTAACCGGGTCCGTCACCCGCGGTGCAGGGAACTTAGTGCAACCCCTGGCGGATGTCCTTCCCGCAAGCGCCCTGCAGTCTCCAGGCACTTTGCCTTACGYKSATSSSRGCKGNNKYTTCTAKTGCWSATRGNCGSTTNYAACYTMGMTCACWRCTWCNWWKKKCAWTGNCANMAWCTCATGCTTGAATTCTCGGTCGTGTTAGAGGATTCGGTGAATTCCATGACCTTCCAGGTGGTCGCCTCCGCCCTCCGGCCCGGTGACCGGTTGGCCTTGCTTATCGACAGTTCTCAGAACATGATCGATGACTTCATCAGCACGGCCAGCGGTACAGTCACGGTCGCCCTGCGTCCGAACTTCTTCAGGATGAGTACAGCAGGTGACTTGGACCGATACCCGACCAACTCCGACGTGCAGATTTGGTTCGATGCTACCGTGAATGACGCCAACGGCTTGCCGGACGGAGCCCAGTCCTTCAGTGCTGGAAACGGTGGCTTGCCTGCCACAGACGCCAACGCTTTGAACGCACAAAACTGGGACTATTTCCGGTTTGGTGTGACATTCGATGTCAACGCAAGTGGCGGGCCCTTTGACATTTCCGCGCCACGGCCGGCCCTGGACTTCTTGCGCCTACCATTCAAGTTCTAATCCCCTAAACAAAGTCTGCCGTGTGGGCCCTCCCCCGCAATGTGCGCTCGAAGCCCTCGCCATTCGACGGGGGTTTCTCTATGCAGATAGGATTTCAAGGCGAACACGGTGAATGAGTTCAAACTGAAGCTCACCGTGCAGCTGCAACAAAGCTTGAATCCGCGAGTGTAGAAGCCCTCGAGGAGCTGCCGCAATTGGACAATTCCAAAAGTGTTCTGGCCCAATATTGGCCGCTACCGCCTACCCTCTGCTAACTCGAACCATCCCTCCTTAGACTCTTATCCGTCTTACCCTCGGAATGACCCCCATGACCCAAGATCACGCTACGGATGCTCCCCAGTACAACGAAGAGGGCAACCYCATTTTGCTCAAGGCTCGCTTTGACCCACGCCTAAAGACGTATTACCTCCTGCATGTGCTCTTTGTCCTGGCCATTACGTTTTTCGGCATCCTGCTCATCCCCGTTTGGCTGATTGTGGGGAGGTCGATTCACAAGAAACAGTTCGACGCCCTCGAGTGCGAGCTGACCGAGCGCACATTGAACTTCCGCAAGGGGTTTTTGTTTCGCGTTCAGAAGAACGTGCCGCTGGATAAAATCACCGACCTGGCGCTGAACGAGGGGCCGATCCTGCGCTACTTCGGCCTTTGCTCCTTGGCCGTCGAAACGGCGGGCGGTGGTGCGGGCACAGCCACGGGCCAGGCCGTTCTAGTAGGTATCATCGACCCTATCGAATTTCGCAATGCCGTAATGCGTCAACGCGACATGGTGGCCAGTGGCGGCCTGAACGTGGCTCCCACCGCGCCCGCTGCGCCAAGTTCATCTACAGCTGGCGAGGTCGCGCTGCTCGAGGACATCCGCGACAGTCTTGGCCGCATCGAAAAGATGCTATCCAAGAAGAACAGTTAGGACTTCTCGCGTGGCTGGCCTGCGTTTCATTCCGGGCGCCGCGGATTGCCGGGTTTCCTGGACAACGGCAAACACCCCCACTCGCGCTGAAGGAACCCCAATGCAAACCAAAACGCTGAACCAAACCTGCCTCCTTTTCCATGCTTTCCTGGCCTGTGGCTCGGGTTGGTTTATTTTATCGGTGGACGACTGGATGGGGATTTCACTTGAGCCACCTATGTATTTAAGGCTCTCAGGCATCGGTTTGGCTCTCATGCTGACCCCCATGTTGTACTGCTTCCACAAGGGCATGTGCCTCACCCTTGGCTTATGGGTCGCATTCGTAGTGGCTCTGCCCAGCTTGAACACCACCGCAATCAAGCCTCTCATCAGGAGTTCGAAACTCCTTACTAGCGACATGGGCAAGGACCAGGTCCTCGCGACGATCTTTGACGCGTTCGAGGGGACGCGTTTTTCAAAACCGAATGTAACTACCGTCTCCGAGGATCGGATTTACTTCAAGCCAGTGGGCCGTGATCCGGGGCTTGACGCGGAGAGTCTGATCATCGACTTTCGAAACGGTCGGTTCCATGAAGCGCACTTCAGCGCGGATTGACACATATTCTGCTAATCCCGGTCACTGCTCTAAAATGGAGTATGGAGCATCATTGCGGCATGTGCGCTTCGATAACGCTAGCGCAGCCGGGCGATTCTTTTGTGAGCAATGAGTCGCCGCTTCCAAAGTAGGAGCTACCGAATTTGCTGCCGGTCTGTTTGTCGTAGAACGCCACGTGGGGAAAGCCGGGGCCGGGAAGAGTGATGACAAACTCGAAAGTGCCTTGGCCTCTCGATAGTTCCCGCCTTCGAAGACCGTAGCCGCAGCCTCGATCGTCGAAAACAGCGATGCACGTGGTTCCGAGATACAGCATGGCGTGCTCTCGCGAGCGCAGGTCATAACTCCCACGTACTGTCAAAACCGAACCGATTGAAAAGTCGCCGGTGGACGACGCCACGCGTTCAATTTGAATTCGGTCTCCGAACGGAAAATCGCAGGCGCCCACTTCGAACGGTGCACCACCAGGGACAATTCCCCGACTTGACAGGCATGAAACTTGCAACATGCAGAACAATGCCGAGACGACAAGGTGCCTCTTTTTCATAAACAACTAGCTGCGCAGGTGAATCGGGAGATGTTTGCGCRACTCACTCCAGGAACACACTATCCGGACAGGGTTCGCGGGTAACACGGCACATGTACGCTCCTGCTGATTCCCGACACGCTTTCCGTCCAAAGCATTCGTACTGCGCCTTTAGGCTCTGTTTTCGAGCAAATTGTGTTTTCGTTTTWTGAGAGATCCGGTGGCAAGCCACCAAAAGGAACCTGTGCGAAATAGCTCAACKGCTTCCAAAGATTCGCTTCCCGTTCGTTATCCTGCCGCCATGAGTATGGAACTATTTCTAGAGATCCACCGTGACATGCCGAGGCAAGGGCCCGGAGATCGCGATTCGAGTCGGCGGGCCTTCGAGAGCCTGGGTGAKCTCCCCAACGGAGTGAGAGTGTTGGACATCGGCTGYGGTCCTGGCGCGCAAACCGTGGACCTCGCACGTTGGGTTGAGCCCTTGGGCGGTGAAGTGGTTGCGCTGGACTTCTTCGATCAATACCTGGATGAAGCCCGTCGCAACGTGGAGCAGGCCGGACTCCAAAACGTGACTTTCCACAAGGGTGACATGAAAGCGATTCCTTTCGAGGACGCTTCCTTCGACGTCATCTGGTCCGAAGGATCCATCTACATCATGGGGTTTGAGAATGGCTTGAAGGAATGGAAACGCCTGCTTAAACCAGGCGGAGTGTTGGCCGTCTCTGAAATCTCCTGGCTGCGCGAGGATTCGCCCGGCGAAGTGAGAGCGTTTTGGGCAGAAGGTTATCCCGCCATGCAAACCATTGGCGGCAACCTTCAAATCGTGGAGCGCTGTGGATGGCGCTTACTCGATCACTTCACGCTCCCCCCTAAAGCTTGGCTGGCCAACTACTACGACCCGCTCGAGAAACGCTTCGATGCCCTGAAAGCGAAGTACATGGACAATGCTAGCGCGCTCGCATTGCTCGCCGCAGAAGCCTCTGAAATCGGGCTGTACCGCAATCACCCCGACTGCTACAGCTACGAATTCTTCATCCTGCAACTTTAGGACCCTGGGCTATTTGCCCAACGACGCTTGAGTTCATCGGCCCTGCGGCGCAGGCTGATGGCATGCAACTCAATCATGCCCAGGACGAATTCGAGAGTGACCTTTGTTACCTGAACTCGGCGACTGTCGGGCTCGTGCCGAAAGCCGCGCGCAAGGTGCTTGAAGCTGAGGTCGAGGCTTGGCGCCGGGGGCGCGTGGATGCGGTCGCCTATGATGAAGACA
>JAESRM010000121.1 GCA_016764635.1 Planctomycetota bacterium | reverse complement strand
GTTGTCCGCTGCCATAGCATTCAAGCGCGCCTGTTGCTCGGGGCGCCTTGTGAGAAGTGCCTGGGTTCGTTTCTTCCAATCCTCAAGGGCGGGCACTTTCTCCGGAGCAGCGGGCCAAAGATCCTCGGCACTCGAAAGCAGCACTTTTGCCAGGTAGTAGTCCGATGATATCTCTATTTCGTGACGACTGGCAGCTTCCGCTCGGGCGCTCCACCAGAAGCCACCCACAAGCGAGGTGAGGGCCAAAACAATACCTGAGGCTGCAAGCTTGTTGCGGCTCACCCATTTGCGCAATTCCGCCCACGCACCATTTTCGTAGGCATGCACGACTCGGCCTTCCAAGTACGCACGCAGGTCATTGCCCAACGCTGACATGTTCGGATAGCGATTGCCCGGATCGCTCTGCATGGCTCGCTCGCAAATCGCGACCAACTCCGGCGGAGCGTCTGAAACGAGTGTGCGTATTTCATCCGGCGGGCTTTCCGTCAATCGGGTCAACACCATGGCGGCCGTCGTCAAGGAGCGGTCCGATTCATAGGGACGTTGACCGGTCAACAACTCGTAGAGCATCGCGCCCAACGCATATACATCGGCCTCGGGTCCAACATCTCCACCTCGAGCTTGCTCGGGGGGCATGTAGTAGGGCGTACCGACCACGGATCCTGCCCGCGTGAGCCACTCGGATCCAGAGTCCACGTNTAGGGATGGTTGCCCATGTCGCTGGGTCTGCACAGGTTGCAGTGGGCGGGGCTGCCCCGTCTGCCCCAAAACCTTGGCGACGCCCCAATCCATCGTATATACCTCGCCATACGCACCAACCATCACGTTGGCCGGCTTGAGATCGCGGTGGACCACCCCTTTGTCATGGGCGTAGGCCATGGCGTCACAGACTTTGAGCATGATTCCCAGCAAGCGCGTGCGAGTCCATTCTGGATCACCTTCCTTGGCCAGCCGGAAGACTTCGCGCAAGTCGCGCCCATGCACCAGTTTCATGGTGAAGTACAGTCGCCCTTCCGAGTCCACACCCAAGTCGTGTACAGGAGCGATCCCTGGATGCTCCAATTGGGCGGTGATTTGCGCTTCTTCAAGAAAACGTCCCAGGTCAGGAGTCTCGCCACTGCCTCTTTCCGCGTCGGTGGAGCCCAACGCTACTTTCATGGCCAAATCCCGCCCCAAATCCGAATCTTCCACGCGCAGAATAGCTCCCATACCCCCGCGTGAAATTTCACCCTCCACGCGGTAACGACGCGCCGCGGAAGCCTCGGCAAGCCGCAGCCACTCGACCTCCGCCATCGGTAGGGAGGTGGCCTGCGGCAAGGGCACCACGGGCGCTTCCAGAATAGGAACTCCGATGTTGTCCGCACCGAGCAACGCTTCGACCTCACCTCTCAGAGCCCGGTCGACGCCACATTCAGCCTCAAGGAATTCGTCGAGCTTGGCACCCTCTAAATCACATGCACGGAGGAAAAGGGCTTTCACTTGGTTGTAACGTTCTTGGCTCATGTGCCGTCCTGGGTCCCAATGCGTTGGCCGAGCCATGCCCGGGCGGCTCGCCATTCTCGTTCAACGGTACTTTTGGATACTTCCATGACCGTCGCCACTTGTTCAATTTCCAACCCAGCAAAGAAACGCAACTCGACCAACCGGGCCTGTCGTGGATCCAGCTCGGATAAATCGCGCAATGCTTGATCCAAATCGAGGAGGTTTTCGTCCACCTCGACTCCTCCAAGCAATTCATCGTTGAGCGTGATTTGTACGCCATCGTGGCCTCCACGCTTGGACGCGTCTCGACGTCGGGCATGATCGACGAGTATCTGGCGCATGGCCCGTGCCGCAAGCCGGAAAAAGTGCTGCCGACTTTGCACGTCACCCAGTCCTGAATTTCCCATCAACTTGAGGAACGCTTCGTTGACCAGGGCCGTGGCTTGCAGAGTGTGGCCATCGCGCTGGGCGCGGGCGTATCCCCCTGCGATCGCCYGCAACTCACCCACGAGCATCGCCAACACAGGAGCTTCTCCATTCCCACCYTCTTCGGCCAAGCCGCGGATAGCTTGGGTCAGTTCGATCGAGGCCTCGTGAGGTTCTTCCATGCATAAGATGGTAGTAAACTTCCCCAAAAAGCGCGCGAGGAGATGATAGTGCGTGGTCATCAAGCAGACCGCATGGATTTCAAAGCGCCCCGCCCGCACCTGCTGACGAGCCTGGAAGGGAAAAACCGAGCCTGCGCCCGGCTCTCAAACAGCGGGCGCTTCGCTATTCCCCGATTGACCACATGAAGCCAAGCACCGGGTCAGACTTTTAGTAGTCATCTTGCCGCGCCATAAGGACTGGCCCCGACCGCCTAAGTGGCGAGTCACCAGCTTTTTATCTGGTGACGATGGGTGCCAGGGAGCCCAACGCTGTATCCTCTGCCCGGGCGACCACGTGATGAATCGATGGGCGAATCCCCAAAAACAACATGCAAGTAAAAGTTAGATTCCTGGACAGCCTTAGGCTGGAGGCCAGCTTTGATGATTTCAGTGTCATCAGCGATCAACCCATTCGGTACAMGGGGGAYGGTACGGCTCCGAATCCTTTTCRRTAYTTCTTGGCCTCGTCTGCCCTCYGCGCTGGCTACTTCGTCAAGAYTTAMTGCARTGCCAGGGATATMCCCACCGAAGACATCAGCATYGTTCAGGACAACWTYGTTGAYCCKGATWWCMGRTATCWGCARAYMTTCAAAATCCGTGCTGAACTTCCTGARGGGWTRTCYRAKWRGGACCGGGAWGGAATCATCAGTGCGATGGRCCGCTGCACTGTAAAGCGAGTGATKCARAACGAACTGGGGTTTGAAATAGATTCAATCTCTACCTTAGGCAAAGACTCGGGTCTGCTCTACGAGGGTGATTCTAAAGACGGTGCAAGCACCATGATTCCGGGGAAGGACTGCTCGCTCGAAGAAACGCTCAAGAATATGAGCGGTGTGATCGAGTCGCTCGGGATCAAACTTGAAGTTGCGGCGTGGAGAAACATCGTTCCCCACGTGTGGTCCGTCCATGTCCGCGACGCCGAGTCGCCCATGTGCTACACCAACGGAAAAGGCGCGACGAAAGACGCAGCTCTATGTTCGGCACTTGGGGAGTACCTCGAGCGAATGAGCAACAACTACTTTTACAATGACTATTACCTGGGTGAAGAAAGGGCGCACGCCGACTTTGTTCACTACCCCAACGAGAGGTGGTTTCAGCCCGGGCCTGACGATTCCATTCCCGAAGGCTTGATGGACGAACGCTTCATGGAGGTTTTTGATTGCGACGATGAACTCAAAGCCTCCCATCTTGTGGACGCAAACTCGGGCACGGGCGAACGCGGTATCTGCGCCCTGCCGTATACACGGCAGTCCGATCAGCAGACGGTCTATGTCCCAACCAATCTCCTTGGGAATGTTTATGTCAGCAATGGCATGAGCGCGGGCAACACGCGCTACGAAGCACGCGTGCAGTGCCTGTCCGAAATTCTAGAACGCGGGGTGAAGAAGCAGATCATCCTCGAGGAAATTACGCTCCCTGATGTACCTAAGGCGGTGATTGAACGATTTCCAACGATCGCTGCGGGCATCGCCAAACTAGAAGAGCAAGGCTTCCCCGTATTGGTGAAAGACGCTTCGCTCGGAGGGAGATTCCCTGTGATGTGTGTCGCGATCTTGAACCCCAAAACCGGTGGGGCCTTCGCTTCCTTTGGCGGACATCCCAAGTTCGAGGTGGCTCTTGAAAGGAGCCTGACGGAATTGATGCAAGGCCGCAGCTTTGAGGGCTTGAACGATGTGCCCCCGCCTACGTTTAGCGAGTTCGCCATCCGCGAGCCGGACAACATGGTTGAGCACTTCATCAACTCGACTGGGGTGGTGCCCTGGAAATTCTTTAGCGAAGCCGCTGACTTTGAATTTTCCGACTGGGACTTCGCCGGATCGACGGAACAAGAATACCAGTACTTGATGGGGATCCTGAAGGACCTGGACAAAGAGGTCTACATCGCGGACCTTGAGGATCTCGGAGTGAAGGCCTGTCGGATCTTGGTTCCCGGCTATTCGGAGATCTATCCCGTAGAGGACCTTGTTTGGGACAATACCAACAAAGGACTCGTCTTCAGGGAAGACGTGCTCAACATTCACACCCTCAATGATGAGCAGCTTCTACAGCTGCTCGAAAACCTGGAAGAAAGTGAACTTGATGCCTACACGTCGGTCGCACTGCTCATCGGTGTTGCCTTCGACGAAAACTCTCCGTGGGGGAGATGCACTGTAAGTGAGCTCAAAGCTCTTATCTGCCTGGCTCTCGGCCAGCATGAAGAAGCAAACCTATGGTTGGGCATGTTGTTGCAATACAACGACAACGTGCCCGCGCGGCGAAGGTTCTACCAAGTCCTGAAGGCCGTCCTCGACATTGCCCTGCGTGATGATCTCGAGCTTCAAAACTACATCCCCAATCTCACACGGATGTACGGCGAGGAACTCCTCGAAAATGCAACCTCAAGTGTGTCGGGCAAGCTTCGGTTCTTTGGATTGACGCCTACGAACATGAAGCTCGACGGAATCGATAAGCACCTAAAGCTCGTGGAGAGCTACGAGAAACTTCAAGTTGCGAGGCAACAGCATCACCTAAATGCCTCCCTTTGACGGCGTGTTGACCTCCGGATACGTCAGGTACGGTGTCGGAACCCGATCGCTCAGGGGCCGAGTCACATGGCACTTAGCTACCGACGATGGGTGGCAGGGCGGCTGACGCTGTATTGCAATGCGAGGTGAGATTGTGGGTCCCTAGGTGGCAACCGCAATCGCGGCGAGTCCAATCATTCAACCCGCTGTGCTACTGGTCGGGAACATCGACTCGCACATCGGTGATCCCACCGGACTCTATAGTGACGTTTTGCTCGATCCGGCGGCCTCCCGCCAGTTCGGTGACCAGCGAGTAGTCGCCTAGGGGTATGTATTCGGTGAGCAGTTCCCTGTCGAAAGGCCAGCGATTGCAAACCGACACCATTGGAGACGGTTCGCTCACGATATGTCGGACAGGGAGGGGGAGCATGCCCTTTCGGTAGAGGGTCATTTTGGCTACCGAGTCGGGTTCCCAAGGGAAGGCGCAGACCCGGTCATGATCCAAGCCAGGTCCCCACGTGGAAACTTGCCCGACGAAGCGATCGTATTTGGTGACCAGGAGATCCTCATCGGTGGGGGAGCCCTTCAGTACGATTCTGAGTCTGCCAGCCAAATCGAGGGTGAGTACATAGGATTGCGTGACGCCGGGCTTCACTTGGATGATGCGCTCGGTGCGACCCAAGTAGACGGGGCGGTAATGGACTCCGCGCATCATCAAACCCCCGCGCGTTCMGGTGGCCACGAGTTTGTAGGAACCCTCGGGTAACACATACATCCCTGCTGGGCTTTCGAAGCAGTGGAGGTCGAGTGTGCCTTCGGAAGCGAGCAGTGCCCCCGTTTGTGCGTTTTCCACGCGGAGTGTGAATCCTTTTTCGCTACTGGGTTTGTTGCCACTCGAGTCGACCACTTGGACTTGAATCGTACCGGTTTTCTGGTTTGGTTTTGCTTTCGCGGTCAGTACGACAGGGTCACATCTGCCATTCACATCCACATGCACGGGCATGCGAACGTCCCCAAAACCAGCTCCCGTGACGAAAACGAAATAGGTTCGCCCTGGTGACACCCATGCGATGTTGGGGCCGGTTTTGGATTGTGAGAATTGATGAATGTTGCGACCTGGCATGGGGCCCCAGGGGGTGGATACGCATTCAGCAACCGAAAGCACAGGGAATTTGAAGGCCCGATCGATCTCGGTCAGGCGAGGCGATTGGAGCGTTCCCCATTGCCCCTCCAATTGCGGCCGGTGGCCTTCTACCGATTGCCCCTGCAAGTCAATCAACTGAATGTTGATTGTGGGTCGCGATGCGGTCAGTGTGATTTCATGGCCGTCGGCCTCGTGGAAAACTCCGAACGAATCGGATTGCAAAGTGACCTGTCTGTAGTCGGGTCTGAACCCTAGGGAAATGCGGTAGGAGCCCTTGCGCAGGCCTGCAAAACTAAAGCGACCCTCGCGATCGGTCTTTACTTGAGATATCAGAAACCCCGGCGTTTCAACGCTCCAGTTCTCGCAGATCCATTGGGACCGGGCATGGGCTTCCGGGCCTGAAGTGGTCACACATTCGATGGGGACCGAAGACAGCGGGTTCCCGTCGTTATCCAGGAGTGACCCCCGGAGAATGCCGGGTCCCGTCAAATCCATTCGCAGGTTTGGGTGGACGCGGCCGAGAGTGAGGTCCACGCCCGGGAGAACCGCACTTCCAACCCCTTCGACGGTCGCCAAGAAGTCCGCCTTGAGGATTTCGGTGTAGTGGAATGCAAAGCGGCCCGGGCCTAGGGTTTGGAATTTCTGTGATGGGGGGACGCTCCTACCCCATCCCCAGCTATGAGGCCGGGGTGCGAGCACGACCGGGGGACCCTCTGTCCGGTACTGCATTTGAAAGTCCTTCGGCAAGCCTTTTGGACCGCGAACCTCACCCAATACGGTGCCCCCTGGGATGAGTGCCAATTGGCTTCTATACCCGTCCGGTGCTTGGTGGGAATCTCTGTGCAATGGTTCCAGAAACCTTGTTTGAAAGCCCGCCTGGTTGACGCGGACCGCGAAGCGCCTGAGGTTTTGAAACTCTTCCCCGTAACCCGTCGGCGGGACCTGGACGGTGACCTTGCCTGAGTCATCGGTGTGGTAGGTCTTGAGAATGCGAACCTCGGGGCCGATTGGATATTCGCACACTTCGATCCGAATGTCGGAGAGCTCGATCCGGGGCTGGGCGTAGGAGCGAACCTGAATGTCAACCTGGAGGGTAGGTTCGGCCTCGGCTTCGATCGCTTGGTCTTGGACCGAAGGTACCGAGCGTGTGAAGGCGGAGGTGACCAACGAGAAACCCATGATCAGCACCCATGTTATTGGGGCCCATGTCTGGCTTTGAAAGTAGGGGATAGAAAATTGACGCATGTGCCTAATAAGTGCGGAGAGCATCCCGCGGGCTCRTGCGGGGCTTCACTTTACAACGGAGTGCCATGGAGCTAGTACCTCGAATTACGTGTTCCATCCCAACTTTGTTCCTACTCGGTGGTCGTGCGTGCCCCTTGCGCGACGGCGGGCGAGTGAGACTGGCCTTAAAGACCGACCCCGATCGCTCAGGTCGCGAGTCACCTGGCACTTATCTGCCGATGATGGGCGGCAGGGCGCCTGACGCTGTGTTTTGGCGACTTCACATCGGGAGTTCAGTAATCAGGTTCACTCCTGTTCCCTCTTGGGACTCCCACTCAAAATCCTCGCGGATCTGCAAACGCCCATCATCCAGTCGTTCGAGCGTGCAATTTGACGTGCCACCGTCGAGTTTGTCCGAGTGCTCCTGCTGGAAAAACGGAAGGCGAACTCCGAGCCGCGAAGCGTTCCGACCAAAAAACCTGCGGCCAGTTTGCCGCCGCTGTAGTCGGCCCAAACCTGCTCACCTTGCTGCCGGAAGTTGAAAATTGTGTCGGAATCGATCACGCCATTGGCGGCTGTGAGTGTGGCGTTCATCAAACATCCATCGAGTGAAAGTGCGCCCGATTGCGACGGCGTGCTGAGCTCTTCGAGCACGGCGAGTACCTCGTCGCCTACCGCAGCCGGGCATCCCCAGTGATCAAAGTCTCCGCCAAGCTCCGCGGAGTCACCACACACTACGATCACGCCAGCACCGGTGCGCTGTTTGATCGTCGAAGCCAGCCCACCGACGGATCCGCTGTTGGGCACCCTTGGGTCAAAGCTGAAGGTCCACAGACGCATGGGTTCCTCCGTTGTCTCGCCCTCAGCGACCGGGACGAGTTGCAACCATCCGGCCCCGCCGCCCACCAGAGCCAGAGCATCGGCACGAACCGCACCGGAAAACTGAGCAGCAGTGAATTCTTGATAGTGCCAAGTTCCGGCAAAATCCTTTCGTTTTGCGGCACGTAATACTCCTCGAAGACGACGCTCTGTTTCGCCGGGAGTTTCTTGGGTTTCATCCATGCTGCGATAGTACTCGGCGCCCGAGTCGGCCTACAAACCTACGACTAGGGTGAATGACGCTGTATCGCTCTACTTGCGCTTGACCACGAGGATCTTCGAGCCGTTGAAGCTCAGTCCGTCCTTGCGGGCGATGGTGAGTAGGTCTTCTAGCTCTGCGCTCTGCGCCGGATCGTCGGGTGAGTCCTTCAGGTGGCCCCGTGCTTGCTCTTCAGCTTCCTCCAATGACCAAGGGCGCAAACGCAGGCAGGTGTGCTCATCCACCTCGTACTCCGCTTCCCAGCCTTCGGGCAATAAGCCCATCAACTCGCCAATGGAGTAGTTCTCCGCGTGGTACATGCCGCCTTTGCGTTGTTGGATCTTCTCCCAGCTCTCGTATTCGTCGGTGGCCCGTTGGCTGGGGATGCTGCGGTTGAAGTAGGGTTCGGCGATGAACGCTCCGGTCTTGGCAACGCGCAGTAGTTCGGCGAACGCTTTGGCCGGATCCYCTWRSYKSYSKRKRWCAWRNCGMAKSSNTGATSCWRWYGAYGCTGTCGGCTTCGAAGGGCAGCTCGTAGGCCGTTCCCTCTTGCACGTCGAAGCCCTCTTCTCTGAGAGCGTCGAGCTTGGGCCCAGCTTGATCGATCGCGCTGATCTTTATGCCCGCGCCATGCAGCGTCTTCATCAACAGACCGGCACCGCAACCCACGTCGAGTATGGAAGCTGGCTTGTACCGACCCACGACGCTAGCGAACTGGGCGATCAGCCACACGTGGTTGGCAACGGCGGGCGATACGGATTCAATAGAAGTCATGGGTTCGATGATTTAGGAGAGTTCGGTCCAGACCAGCTCGCGCTCGGCCCAAAAGGGGATGATTCCTTCTTCGCTGAGGTAGGGCAGCTGGGCGGGAACCGTTTGCGACTGGCGCCTGAGCGTCGTCGTTTCCGTGTTGCGCGCCAAGCGGTAGAAGTCCGCGCCGAAGTGCGAGGCGAAGCCTTCGAGCTTGTCGAGGGCGCTCAGGGAATCGAAGAGTTGGGCGTAGAGCGGCAAGGCGTAGGGCGCTGAGTAACAACCGGCGCAACCGCAAGCGGATTCCTTGGCACTGCGTGCGTGGGGCGCGGAGTCCGTTCCGAGGAAGAAGCGCTTGGATCCGCTGGTTGCGGCCTTTTGCAGGGCTTCCTGGTGGGTCGAGCGCTTGAGCACCGGCAAGCAATAATGRTGGGGTCGCAGGCCTCCTTTGAAGAGGTCGTTGCGGTTCATCAATAGGTGCTGGGGGGTGATCGTCGCTGCGATGTTGTCTCGCGCTTCATTCACAAACTGCGCGGCCTCTGCGGTGGTGATGTGTTCAAAGACGATGGGCAGTTTCGGGAAGCGCTCGGCGGTCGGGGCCAGCTGTTCTTCGAGGAAGACCTTCTCGCGATCGAAGACGTCGATGGCGGGATCGGTGGCCTCGCCGTGGACGAGCAGGGGCAAGTTCACGCTTTCCATCGCTTCGAGCAAGTGCCCGATCGCATCGAGGCTGGATACGCCAGCGTCCGAGTTTGTGGTCGCTCCCGCGGGGTAGACCTTGCAGGCATGGATGAATTCTGAATCTGCTGCCCGGCGCAACTCGTCAGGGTCCGTGGTCTCCGTCAGGTACAACACCATGAGGGGCTCGAAGCTGATGCCTTCCGGCACTGCTGCGAGGATCCGCCCCCGATACTCAGCAGCCTGGGCCACCGTGGTCACCGGCGGCACCAAGTTAGGCATCACGATCGCGCGCGCAAAGCTCCTGGCCGTGGCCGGAACGGTGGTCGCAAGTGATGCTCCATCACGCAGGTGAACGTGAAGGTCATCGGGGCGGGTAAGGGTGAGTTCTGTGACGTCTTGTTCAGTCATGATTCGGGCCTTGCTCTTGCGAGAGCGCGCCGAAGATTACACTGGTCATGGCCGGGAGTGGATAGGAATTCCAAAGGAGCCGTTTCGAGTGATGAGCAGTGAACCGAGGGGGCGAACTTGGGGTTGATTGTAGGGTATAGAAGGCGAAATGGAGCTGCCAGGAATGGGGGTTGATGGCGCGGCCGTCCCGCACGGGCAAGGATGCAGGAAGAGTGCAATACCGCGGTAGCCAGGGATGGTGGGTTGGGGTAAGGCTTGGGTGTTTGATAGTTGCGGGCGAAACGTAGCTGAGATTTGGTCCGGCGGAGCTAGGCAGTCTCGCCAACCGAATGTGGAAGCAATTTGGGTCTAGCCTCCTAAGGGCGCGGCTATACTCCAGGAATGAAAAAGAAGAACCCGTGGTCGTCCCCTGGTGATTCAGCCCATTCTAAGGTGATCTTTTGGGTGGCTCTTATTCTCATGTATGCGTCCGTGGGGTTTTGCGCAATCACGATGTTCACGCTGTATAGGGGAGATCGGTTTACACCGTTGACTCCGGCGCCGATTTCCACGGGGGACGCTCATACTGACGACTTCCGCCATCTGACGTGGCTATTGCAGGAACGCTGGTCCTGGCTGGAAATGCGCACGGGTGAAGGCCTGGACCTTAGGGCGCTCGAAGCTGAGTCCATCGCTATCTACGAGGAGGAGGGTGGCGAGAGAGGATTCTTGCGAGGCCTGACCCGCTACCTCTCAGGTCTTTCGGATGGCCACGCGTATGTCCTGCTCGAAGGGGTCGATCTGAAGGAGGATAGGCAGTGGCCCTTCTGTTTGATCGAGGTGGAAGAGGGGATCATGGTTGACGGTCTATGCCCGACCCTATACGCGATGTTCCTGCTTGAGATCGGCGACTTGGTTTTGTCGGTCAATGGCCGTCCTATAGGGGAGTTGATTCAGGAGCAGGAGCGTTTCGCCTTGGCTTCCATGCCGGGCACAAGAAGGAGGATGGCGATTCGTGATCTAACGAAGTCAGCCCGGGCCGACTCTCTTCAGGTTGAAGTCTTGAAGATGGGTGCAACAGAATCTGTCGTGATCGATGTGCCGACCGTGAGCCAAGAGGAACCGCTTCCGCATCTGTCTTGGAAAAGCAGTCTGGGCGCGGAGAGCCATCTAGCTCATGTCAAAATTATTGACGATCAGAGGGCTTATCTGCGGATCCCAGATTTTTCGCCCAAGACACCCATAGCTGAAGGCGAGCCATTCCGCGACGAGGACTTCGATGAGTCCTATGACGACTACGCGAATTTTTTCGAGCAAGTCGCAGGTCGGTCCGACTTGATTCTAGATCTAAGGAGCAATGAAGGAGGGGGCGACTTTCTGGGCCAAGCGCTCGGGCTCCACCTAATGCCTGCGGGCTTTCGCTACCTTCAAATGGGGCGTTTGCAGGGAGGGGAGTGGAAGACCAGTCCCTTTTGGAGCGATGAGTACGGTCGTGGAGAGCCTCGCTTCGATGGTCGAGTGATCTGCCTTATCGACGAGTTCAGTTTCTCGGTGACGGACAATTTCACATCTTGCCTGCGGGATGAGCGGGAGAATGTTGTGTTTATTGGGCAGCCCGCCGGTGGTGGAAGTGGTTCGCCCACGGCATTTGAATTGCCAGGGACGGGCGCTACGGTTTACTTTTGCACTTCGAGGGTCACGGCCCCGAGCGGGACCTACGTTGAAGGTCATGGTGTCCAGCCGGATATTCTGGTGCGCGCGACGCGGGCTGACATCTTGGCCGAAGCTGATGCGTTTCTCGAGGCGGCCAAGGCTCTCCGATGAAACCTCTTCGGGGCGTTCTGGTCATGTGGATAAGACCGCCCGAGGATGGCGAAGGTTGCCTACTACCAGGCACCCATCGGTCAGAATACCTGGTACTGCACCAAGTTACGGCGTCAGACGCCCTGCCACCTAGCGGCGGCAGGGCA
>JAESRM010000120.1 GCA_016764635.1 Planctomycetota bacterium | reverse complement strand
GCAGCGCCGATGCTCCCGGAATGGCGATAGTTCGTGTCCCGGCTCTGTACTACGCTTGCGACGGGCCACTGGAGTTCCCAAAATGCTTGGGAGGATGCCCGCGCATCCCCAATGGATCCAACAACAGGCAATATGAACGACTCCTCGTCCCCAGAAGAAGCTGAAAAACCGGCACCTGTAGCCGCCCCCGGATCCAAGCGACTGGGAGTTCTCCCCTACCACGTCGCCGTGGAAAAGCACTTCCGTGAGAATCACCCCGAGATGACCTCGTGGATAAGTCCTCAACCAGAAAACGACGCAGCCAAACGAGAAGCGCTACGGCTAGAGCTTCTCAAGACTGCCGTACGCCTCGATCGGGGCTCACGGCCAGAGCTTTATGGCCTCGCTGAAGACGTACTCCAAACGCTAGGCCTGGAGTCCCCGCTCACCCTCCACCAGGCCCAGAGCGGAAGCGAAATGAACGCGGCCCTGCTTTACGTCCCTGGGGAAATTCACGTCGTCTTCTATGGGACCTTGCTGGAACGACTCGAGGAGCCTGAGCTCCGAGCCATTCTCGGGCACGAATTCACGCACTACAAATTTCATGAGGCGGACAATTCCGCATATGGAACGACGGACGCGCTGCTCGATTCCTTAATGAATATGCACGATACCGATCCCGCCCAGGTCAACACGACTCGCAACTTCCGGCTGTATACCGAGATCCTTTGCGACCGGGGAGCCCTCCATAGTTGCGGAAGTATTATTCCGGCCATTGCCATGCTCGTGAAAACCTCAACAAGTCTGGTAGAGGTCGATGCGGCTGCGTACCTCAAGCAGGCCCAGGAGGTTTTTGCCTCAGGTGACGTACAAACCAAAGGAAGTTCGCATCCTGAAAATTTCATTCGGGCCCAGGCGCTCCATCTATTCTCGGAGCAAGGCGATTCCGCGGAACCTGCCATTCGCAAGATGATCGAAGGTCCCTTGCGGCTCGACGACCTAGACATACTTGGGCAGGAACATGTTTCCGACTTAACCCATCAACTCATCCATTGGTTTACGGCGGAGACCGAACTTCAGACTTCCGCCCATATGGCGCAGGCCCACCTCTACTTTCACAAGTTCAAACCGCGCTCGATCCCGATGGATTCAAATTCGCTGCTCCGTCAACTCAAGGGCCTCGAGAACCCCCTGCGTGACTACTTCTGTTACGTCCTACTTGACTTCATTGCCGTTGATCGCGACGAGCTAGATTTCGGCTATGTGCGGGTGGTGGGTTTCTTTCGAGAACTCGGCTGGCACGAGAGGTTCCAGGACCTCGCGGGCAAGGAACTCGGACTCCGCAAAACGGAAAGCTCCCGGCTAAAGAAACTACTGGCCAAACGGCCGCAGCAAGGAGGCTCCTCCGATGAGTAGCTTCTCCGAATTTCTCACGCAACGCATCGARGCCGGAGGGTTCTCTACCGAAGACGTACTCAGCACCTGCCTCCCCCTCTTGCGCGAGGTCGCGGAGACCCACGCCCAAGGTAAAGTAGCGCCCCTTAACGGGATCGAAGCGCTCCAGGTGGATGGGAATCGAATCTGGTATCCCGAAACCGCACGGCTCGACATCCGCAGGAGCAACGAGGTCCTCCGCCCACTCCCGAGCGACAAGAAAGTCGGTGTGGAAATCATCGCGGAGCGCAGGATAGACCACGATCTCAACTCAGGGGAAATCGAAACAAGCCGTCTGGACGTTGATGCCAACAAAGTTGAGGCCGAGGCTCCCCGGCCCTCCTTCGTTCCTGGTTATCGCTCCTATGAGCACAAGCTGGGCCACCACGACCCGCTCACGGACACTTTCGTGCTCGGGCTCATCCTCGCGAGCGTCGCACTCAGCCTTGACTTCACCAATCCAGAGGACCTGATTTCCTTCGTGGAACACCGGGACAATCTATTCATCCTAGATTCCAATTTGCACCCGGTGATCGCCAAGGGCATCTATGAGATGACCCAGTTGGAAAGAACACGCCGGCCGCAAGACTTGCACGCCCTGATCCGCAGCCTCGCGGACTACCGAGACCAGAGCATCGACCTCGATCTGGATTTGCTGCGGGAAAAAGGTTTCCACCAGAAAGACCTGCAGGGTCGCCACCAAATTGTGCTCTCAAAGCTGCAGCAGCGGCTCTTTGAAATTTCACGAAGGAACAGGCTCCTGCACTTCAAAGCTACGCAGCAGAGCACCAATCTAACCTACGCTTCCGTCCCACTGTCCTTTGATCCCAGCAGTCTCCGCGCGGACCAGATCCTCACATGGAACGACCCATTCAAGAAGGACTTGATCTCCGGAAAGAAAGTCTCCCTCAATAAATACCTTAATTATGAAGAGGCGTCCTACCTTCCCTCGGCCCTCGACAAGATTCGCTCCGAAGCCCGCAAGGACAAAGCCGAGTTCGGCTTCTCTCAACTTCGCCTGACGCTTTGCTTCCTACGCTGGACGAACCTCAAAGAAGGCATGGAGCGCTTTGAATCCCCCCTGTTGCTCTTGCCCGTAAGCATTGGCAAGAAGAAAGGTGTCAAGGATCAACATTACTTAGAAGCTCACAGCAGCGAGGCCGAGGTCAATCCCGTTCTGCGTTACTACATGCGAGAGCTCTACAACCTGGAACTACCGGAATCGATCGACCTGGAGACCGCTGAGGTCGAGGACCTCCATCGGCTCCTGAGCACGCAAATCCGAGCGAGCGAACCAGCGGTCAATCTCACCCTGCTCGACAAGCCACGCATCTCACTGCTACATCAGCGCGCTCGACAACGCCTTGATCGCTACCAAAAACGCACAACGCTTGAACGCCGCGGCAAGCGCACCTATCCGGACCTGGACTACAGCTATTCCAAGGGCGACTTCCGCCCCCTCGGCCTCCAGCTCTTTCGGCAAAAGGTGCAGATCAACAGCTCCAACCTCTCGCGCTTGTTTACCGCAGAAACCAAGCGGCCCGAATACGTGGCAGAGGCCGCATCCGACGATGGGCCGATGCGTGAAGTTTCGCAATCGTTCTACTCGCTCGAGCAGGACTCCAAGGCCAATCCATACGAATGGGAAATGGACCTTTGCTGCGTCACTTTGGGCAACTTCAAATACCGCAAAATGTCGCTTGTCCGGGACTACGAAGCCCTTTTGGAAGAGATGCCGGACAACCCGGCCTTCGATGCCGTGTTTTCCCTCATGGCCTCCCAGGGCGAGTCCTTGCCGGAGCAGGAAGCCCAACTTGAAGACAGCTACCCCGTCGTTCCATGCGACCCCACGCAGAGCCAAGCGATCGCCTATGCCAGCGCGGGAAAGAGTTACATAATCCAGGGTCCTCCAGGCACAGGCAAATCCCAAACGATCACAAACCTCATCGCCGATTATGTGGCGCGTGGGAAGCAAGTGCTCTTTGTGTGCGAAAAACGAGCGGCACTAGATGTGGTCTATCGGAGGCTTGAGGAGCGCGGCCTGGGCAAACTCTGCTCACTCGTACACGACGCTCAAGCGGACAAAAAGGAACTGATCTTGGATCTCAAGGAGGCCTACGAAGCCACACTGATCGAGAATCCGCCCGTAGACCGCAGCGCGCAACTGAAGGAGCTGGGCGAGAATCTCATCCCCCTGCGGGACAGCCACGAAGCCATGCTAGAGCAGCGGGCGGAACTGGGATGCAGCGTGCGTGAGGCTTTGGCGCGGTCGATCCACTTGCAAGGCCCGATTGAGGAACTCTCCACCGTCCAGAGGCAGAGCTTACCTGCCTACGCGCATTGGTCGGTCAATCGAGATTCGCTCACGCGACTGTACGAAGCACTGCTCGACGCGGAACCCAGCGGTATCTATCGGCGTCACCCCCTTCGCATGCTAAAAGCCAGTCTCGGCAAACAGGCTCGCGTAGGAGCCACAATCGCCAAGTGCCTGGAAGGGGTACTTCCGCTGCTCGCGAGCGCGGTCAGAACTGTCGAAACGATCAACCTGCCCGCTTCCAACACCCAGAATCTCGCCGCTCTCTCCGGTGTCAGTTCGCTGGCGGAGCGCTACCGCGCCCTCGCGCAGCGGGGCAAGCTTGACCTCTTAGATTCGGGCAGTGAAACCGCCCGCGACTTCAAGGAACGCGATGATGCCCGAAAGCATCTCGGCGAAACTTTGTCCAAGGCGGAAGCCAAAGCCCAAGCATGGCACACCCCTTTGCCCGAGGACGAATTGGAATCTGCCATCGCTCAGGCGAAGGCCTTTGAGTCGAGTCTTCTGGCTTTCCTAAGCCCTGCCTGGTGGCGGCTGCGCAAGGCTCTCAAGCAGCGCTATAACTTTGCCGAGGCCACTATCAAGCCCACATGGACCCAAGCTCTCAAGCAACTGCACGATCGATATGCAGCGGAAGGGCTCACCACCGAACACGAAGCCAAGCTGCGCGACGATTATGGAATCAAGGGTGACATAGGGCAGCACCGAGAGGGAATCGACGGCCTCCAATCAGCACCCGCTCACAGCCCGCCCGGCATTCTCCGCGATGCTGTGATCAACGGAAGTGTCAGTCAGGGCGACTTCCTCATCCTCTCCGATTTACATCCGATATTGATGGAGCTCATACTGCTGGCGGGCTCCTGCTTGCAAGGGTACGACGAAGACCCGCTGGGCGAGCTAGCCACGGAACTCGAAACAATTTTGCAGAACCTAGACGCGGTTCCCGGCTTCCTACATTGCCTCGTAGAGCTCGATTCCCAAAGCCCCGAACTGCAAGCGGAGATTCTCAAACGCAATTGGAACTCTGAGCAACTCGAAGCGGTACTTGCCCACCAATCGGTTGACGTGGTATTGCGCGGAGACCGCCGCCTGTCCCGCTACGACGGCCGCCAGCGGGATCGCATTGCCAGCCATTTGGCCACAAGCTACGACACTTGGCTGGAGCAAAATGCGGGCTGGATCTGTGGTGAGGTCCAGAACGCGTTCCTAAAGGACCACCGACTCCTCGCTTTGAACGCCGCACAAATGACCCCCGAGGAGAAGGCACGCAAGAAGGTCTTCAACAAGGGGCTTCGCGAGCTACAGCACGAGTTTAAGAAAACCCGCGCCTACAAATCCATCCGCGACCTCTCCGCCGAAGAAAGCGGCCAAGTGATTCAAAAACTCAAACCCGTTTGGTTGATGAGTCCGCTGAGTGTCTCGGACACTCTCCCCATGGAAGTCGGACGATTCGACGTCGTGATTTTTGACGAAGCGAGTCAGATCACCCTAGAGGAGGCTGTCCCCTGTATCTTCCGGGCACAGCAGATCATCGTTGTAGGCGACGAGATGCAGCTTCCCCCCACGAACTTTTTCTCTGCCAAGCAGGCCAGCGAAGACGACGACGATGGGGAACCTGCGGAATATGACCTGGGGAGCGCGAGCTTCCTGAATCACTCAACACGCAACCTTCAATCCAGCATGCTGGGCTGGCACTATCGCAGCCGCTCGGAATCGCTGATCAGCTTTTCGAACCAGCTATTTTATGGCGGTGCACTGCTCACCGTCCCCGATGAAAGGGTCTGCATGGGTGCCCGTGAGGAACTGATAGTCACCGACACGCGCCAAGGCGCCAGCAACGTGCCCCCCCTCCTCGACCGCGCTTTGAGTTACCACCTAATGCAGGGCGGCATATACGACTCGCGCCGCAATCGGATGGAGGCAGATTACATCGCCGAGATCGTGAGAGAATTGCTGCATCTAGAGAATGGCAAGAGCATCGGAATTGTGGCCTTTTCCCAGGCCCAACAGACCGAAATCGAAGAGGCCCTGCTGCGTCTCGGAAAGACCGACCGTCGCTTTGCCAACCAACTTGAAGCCGAGTATGAACGCGAGGAGAAGGGTCAGTTCATGGGGCTCCTCGTCAAAAACCTTGAGAATATCCAAGGCGACGAGCGCGACATCATCATCATGAGCGTGTGCTACGGGACCAATCCCAAGGGCAAGATGTTCATGAACTTTGGACCCATCAACTTGAGCGGTGGCGAGAAGCGCCTGAACGTGGCCTTCTCCCGGGCCAAGCACCACATGGTCCTGGTTAGCTCTATTAGAGCCACCGCTATCACCAACGACTACAACGTGGGTGCCAACTGCCTCAAGAGCTACCTGCGCTACGCCGAGCTCACCTCAAGGGGCGACGAAACGGGCGCACAAGCTGTATTGGAACAGCTTCGGCCCGGCTCCAGCTCCAACCATGACAGCGAACGAACTCCCCACCCCGTGGCTATGCAACTCGCAAACAAAATTCGCGAGGCCGGCTACCTCTGCGAATTGGACCTAGGGCACAGCGACTTCCGATGCGACCTCGCCGTCCGAGTCCCCGATGCTCCGCACTACGCATTGGGCATTCTCCTAGATGGTGAAAACTACTATTCCGAGCGCGACCCACTCGAGCGAGACCTCATGAAACCACGCCTCCTGGACGCTTTCGGCTGGAAAGTCACCCACGTCCTTGCCATCGATTGGTGGAAGAACCCCGAAGCCGAGTTCGCTCGGATCTGCGAGCTACTTCCCCCTTCAGGTAACGGAGAACCCCTGAATTCAGGGCCCACCCCTGAGTGAAATGGATACTCATTTATGCGGCCATTAATCGAGTAGCTTCAAGCGACACTCGTGAATTCACCTGATGTCCAAGCGTGGAGTCCTTCCGCCTAAACGACAAGTGCGCCGGCTGCACCAAAGCGCCTGCAACGTAAACGTGCTGAATCTACACGCGCAAGCTTTCCTAAGAAGCCCCGCGACAGCAAAGGTCCAAGCCAAGCAAGAGCCTTCGCYNAKARGSNGGACGCCKRSTWTCCMWYWGCCTCYGTGTMCTCSCGSTACWGGAGCTCAACCACCAATAGGTGAAATGCCCAATTCAGCGAAGGGGACATTGAYCGTCACCCATTGCTGGACTTCAGCCCACCCGGGGCTTGTTAAGATCATGATCAAGCAACCATAGCCGATTCTAAAATAACCGAGACCATCGCCATCAACGGCCTCAAGGACTCCCGACAACTGGTTGATTTCAACCAACGAGTTCACCTTGTSGGTTTTGCGCCGATTATCGATTGGTGCATACCTTGCAATTGGACCCTCAATGTCGAATTCGACGCTGAAGGAGCCTCTTACGTCCGGGCGGATTCCCCCCCTTCCAAAACCCGCATCCAATACCTTCCTCGCATCTGAACTGGACCATGATTTCGTTCTCCCCATGACTCTCGACTTTGAGGATTTGAATTTTCATTTTTGTACCCGCTGAAGGATGTCGACCACAAGATCGGGAAGCCACATCTCCATGCTGTAGTGATGCAGGTTACCGCAATACGGGTACAGTTACCATTTGCCTGGGCGCAACAGTTTACGCCCGGAGGGTAAGGTCAGAGGGTTGTCAAACTGGTGGTTGAGGTAGTTCTCCTTGGAGACATTGAAGCTGCCGCTGGCAACCCGGGCCAGTTCATTGTTCTTGCGTCTATACGGAAAAATGCAATGAACCTGAATGGCGGGAAACAGTTCAAGCGCTGTGCGAACAGCAGGAACCAGGTCTGTGTCGCCAGTTACGAGGACAATGATATCTGCTTCCTTGCGGACGCAACGCTCAAGTAGTTTGACCCCAAGCGCCACATCGCTTTCTTTCTCCTCCCGCCGGCGGACTTTTGAGCCACAGGTTCGACACTTGACCGGGTTGACTTCCTTAAAGCGCCCCATCACAGGCTGCACGCCAGTGGACTTCAACGCATCGATGTAGAGTAAGTGTCGCTGCACCACCCCCGGCTTTGACGCGGACAGGTAATGGGCCAACGCGCTAAAGTAGAAAATCGAGCCTAGGCGAGCCTCCCTCCCAAAAAGCGGCAAATAGGATGTCAACAAACCATGCAGGTCTAACCAGCGGGTCGAGGCTCCACCACCGAGGTCCTGACTGGCTCGTTTGAGTGAGTGAAARACATTGAAACCATCMACGAGAAAGTCGACCCGGCACATAGGCAAAAAAAGACCCYTCAAACCGTGGCCTGAAGGGGGCCAGAGAGCCCAAGGGCATCTCTGGGGGTGATGCTTTTAGTATCGGCCTACAAGGCCACTTGGTCAAGGTCAATTCCTTGCTCCAACCATGTAAGAACCCCAACAGCCCCATGCGGGACAATTCAATCGGGGACAATTGCGCAGATGACCAAGAACAGGGTCGATCCCTCCGAGGTCATCAACCACCTCGCCATCGGCACGCCCACCGGAGACATCATGCAAGTTGCAATCGAGTCCCTAACCGCCCGCGCCGTGAAGTTCATGAAACGCGTCGAGACACTCCTAGGCAGGCTGCATGGAGCCAGACACCGTATTGAGTTAGGATGCTCGCATGACTCGCTACCTTCTGACCTTGATGCTCCACCTCTTGGTGGTTGTCGGTCCCTCCAGTGCTCAGTCCCCGGATTTCAACGGGCTCGAGCCCATAGGACCCGACGCCCGGGTTGCGGTGTTGGTGCCAATTCAGGCCCATGCGACCTGGCATGATCAGACCTTTTTGATGGCCGTACCCGCCGCGACCCTTTGGGGAAAGGGTGACCCGATTGTTCTGGCGGTTGATGCCTCGGAGCCTTTCCGGCCGGAGGTCGTCGATTTCTTGCGGCGCTTTGCTCCCACTCGTTTGCTTTGGATGGGTCCGGATCCTCCCGAACTGGCGTTGCCGGGCTTGGTCCACTTGGAAGGATTACCCGCCCAGGGTTTGCTCGAAGCCTCCCGCGCGACCATGCGATTGGGCTGGCCGGAAGGGTCGGAGAGGATCGTGATGTTCGATCCATCCGATCCGGAATCCGCACTGGTGGGTAGCACRCTCGCTGCGCGCTTGCGCGTTCCGCTCTACCCTTGCATGGAGGGCGGCAGCAGCGATGAGGATAGGGCCTTCTTGAGTGAGTTTGGAGTGCAGGACATCCTACTTGTTGGAAAGCAGAACGCACCAAAAGTGAATCCGTTGAAACTGACAAAACTCAGGACTGCGGAAGACGTCACGCGCTGGTTGGTGAAGAAAAAGTATCGGGTGGATTATCTAGCACTCGTTAATGTGCGCGATGGAGCCGCTGGCCGCGATCGCAACCTTGCCCTCGCCGCGCCCCTACTGGCCGCGGCCCGCGACGGCATGGTTGTGCCTCTCAATCGCGACACGTTTTGGAAGAAGCGCTTCAATGCCACCGAAAGCGTGGAGAAAGCGCCCAAGGGTGTCGCGCCGAGCAGCGCGGGTTGGCGCCGGGGTGTGATGGACCTGGGACATGGCAAACCCACCCCCTTTGTCACCGGCAAAAGTCCCGAGCAGGGTCGCTGGTGGTTACAAATTGACCGCAATCGCGACGGCAAGTTCCGTGGGGCTTCTGAGCAACCCTTATTCACCGGCGACACGTTTGAACTAGAGAAAATCGCCTGGACAGCAAATCTGGATGCCAGCGAAAAGGAACGCGGCAGCGCGGTTTGGCTGACATCCCCCACGCCGTCGGAAATCCAAGGGTTGATACAAAGCTTCTACAAGGCCGCGAAACAGCAACCCCAATACCTGTGCCTGGTGGGCTGGCCGGATGCCTTGCCCATGGCCATGATTTCCCATGGCCAAGGCATCGATGCCGATTTGGTTTCGGATCTACCGTATACGCAGTTGGATGAAGACCCGTTCTTTGAGCTSGCSCACGCRCGWTTTATTGCCGAGGWCCTGGAATCGGCCACCCTGCTGGCTTGTCGGGGTTTCGCACGGGACGACATGCCCGACCAAAGCTGGGCAGATAAATTCGCGACGGCGGAATGGGAGGACATGTGCCTCCAGTCCCTTGAAGCAGCCGGCTTTGTTTTTGAAGGGCACCACCCTGGCGAAAAGCCCTTTGAAGCCAAATCCCCCCTGACCGAATCCGGTTTGATCGTGCACGGATCCCATGCCATGTGGACGGTCATGGGCAAAACCTACTCTTGGAATACCGACACATTGCTGGCCCCTGCACTGGTGGAATCCGCCGGGTGCAGCACCGCCTCGCTCGATCAGGATGCCGAACATCGATCTGTGGCCAGCCGCTTACTGAAGAACGGTGCGGTGGCTTTTGTCGGCAACTCAAGGCGCGGCATAGCCCAACAGGAATTGTTCCGCACCGAGTTTTGGAATGCACTGCTCGCGGGCCAAACCCTCGGCCACGCCCAACGCTCGGCGCAAAACCGTGTCTTGGTAGCCACACTTGAAAAAGGCCAAGGCGCAGGCGGTGCCTACTTCTACCAGCTCCACCATCAAATGGTTTTCGGTGACCCGGCCCTGCAACTCGATTTGCAGAGGCCCGCAGCGGAGACCCCAGCCCAAATGGAGCAAAAAGGCACCAAAGTCACGATCATCGCGCCGCAACAATGGCATCGCACGGAATACGTTCCCCTGGAGGAATGGGGTTGCAAGTTCCCGAAGCTATGGGCCTGGCGCGGTGCAGGAGTAGGCGTGGAGAGCATCTGGTACGGCCCAGAGAAGCGCAACGAAGAGCTGCATTACCTCACCGTCGAAGCAAACACGCGCAAACAACTCAGCAACGTGCAGCCGCTCACCGAAACCCTGCCCCCGCTGGGATGGTCCGGCACTTGCTACGTGGACAAACACTCCGACGGGAGCCGCAGCCTCTACTGGAGGGTGCGTCTGCTCGATTCCGACATGACCACCGGCCAAATCCACGCACAGCTTGACCGGATGCAGTTCCGTTTGGTCCGATAGCACGATGACCGGTCAACTCGTAAACCTGGGCCTGACACATACGGCCGCCCTTGAGGCCTTCCTTGAGGACTTCGACGCAACACCGGAGGACTTGCATGGATACTTCTGCCAGCGCAATTGGACCATTGAAAAAGTAGTCACAGCCCTGCAAGACATGGCCAGCGGCACCGACCTGAAAGAAGGTTTGGTGCCTTGCTCTACTTACTTCTGGGAACAAAGTGACATGCTGCAAGGCGTCATCAATATCCGGCATCGCCTGAACCCAAGCCTCGAACTCCACGGGGGACACATCGGATTTTCCGTAGCCCCCGCCCACCGGGGCAAACGAGTCGCATCGCGCATGCTCGAAGCGGGCCTCCTGATTTGCCAGGAATTAGGCATCGAGAAGGCCCTCCTAACCTGCGACTCAAGCAATGAAGCATCGAGGCGAACTATCGAAGGCCGGGGCGGAAGACTAGAAAAAGAAGAGTGCCTAGTTTCGGCACAAGCCCGACAACGCTGGTACTGGATCGACTCGCGATACCTAGATTGACCCCGTGGAACATATCGATCGCAAAATGCATTACGCAAGCGGTGAAGAACTCCGCTCCGGGGACAAGATCCTAGAGGCGGGGTCACCTGGCTCCATCCTCTTTGTTCTCGGAAAGGCTGGGTGCGAAGCAGGCCACGAGGAAATGAAAGCTTGGCTCGAATCCGAGCAGGAGTGCGGTTTCATGCTCGAATGCCAGTCCATGGGGCTCGTCCTTCAATCGGAGCCGGACGAAGATCTTGAATTTCTCGGGCGAGGTTAGGAGCGCCTCGTGGGGAGCGCAGCCTTTCATGGGGCGCTGCTTCCAGTCTGGGATCGAAGTCCTGCAGTCCGTCCAGCTGGAGACGCGACCAAGGACGAACTCGGAGAGCTACTCGATGCTCTTCGGTCACAGTGACACACGATCGCGGCCTGACTCTCCGGCGCCGTGGCCCGGAATTCTGATCGTTGCAAACCAGCTCACGCAAATGGCCATCGAGTCGTTCAGCTTCGCACCGTTGAGTTCTACACAAGGAATCACCCACCCACTCTGGATGCAAGGCAGCGAGCCCTGGGAAAAGACCCTGCCCATCCCCGAAGACGGCCAGCTATGAGATCTCGTTTTCTCCGCCGCATCGACTGTCGATGACCGATAGCCGCGGACTGCAGAGGCGGGACAAGAACAATCGCCACTCCGGGAGCAGGGGCGCTGCATTCTGCGACGCCCCTGCTC
>JAESRM010000242.1 GCA_016764635.1 Planctomycetota bacterium | reverse complement strand
GGGAATCGGATGAGCAGTGCGCCAGCCTCGGGGGTTTGGGCTTGGGCGGGGCTGGCGGTTTGGCAGCCGAGGGCGATGATGGCGCTGAGGCAAGTCAGCCAGCCGGTGAGTCGTTGGGCTCTCATGGATTTGGGGTGGGGCAGTTGCGGGGAACGGGGCTCCGAGCCTACAGCCAACTCCGAATCATGCGTGGTAGGGTTGTGTAAGTCCGGGGCCCGAGTGCGCTTGCGGCCCATGGAGCGCAGCGGAGGCCGAACATTCGGCGAAACAAAAAAACGGGCCGCATCCAAAGTTGGATGCGGCCCGTTGTATGGGGGTCGATAGGTTCAGGCGGCTTCTTCGTCGCCACCTGAACTCGGATCTTCAAAGCCGTCTTCGAATTCGACAGCTTCAAGGCGTCTCATGTTCACGTAGTCGGTGATGCATTCCGCGTATTGTTTGAAGTCATCGCCGAACAGAACGCCTACGAAAGCCTGGTCGTTCATCATGCGCCGGTTGCGCACGGAGACTTCGCCTTGGATCAGTTTTTCGGTGTTGGGCAGCACAAAAGCGATGGAGAGCGGCATGTCCGGATGCAGTTCGGAGCCCTCCGCTTGGGGCAGCGTGATACCTAGCCCTTCCGTTGAAACGTCGTAGATCTTGCCCGTGTATTGGGTCGAACCATTGGCGATCTTGACCTGCAGGGTCTTGCCCTTGTCGGGGTGAACGCGATTGAACTTGCGTCGGTTGAAGTAGCGCCCCATGGCGTTGTCCAACTGGGAGTAGAGGTTGCCGGTGTTGATGAACTTCAACCCGATCAGTGTTTGGTGGGGACCTTGGGGCGCCTTGCGAACCACTTTGGCGGGGGTGCAAACCGACCAGCCGTGCATGGGATGGGCCAGGGTGAATTGCAGAACATCATCCAATTCGATTTCCGAGACCAGGTCTTCGGGCACGATGATGGCGGATCCTTCGATCGTCAGGTCGTAAAGGTCTGCGGGCGCCATATCGCCGTCCGCTAGATCCAACTCCACCACGAGGGATTCGGAATCGGGAATCGGGTTGCGTTCTAGTTCCCGGCGGGAGGTGACGGGTTGAACGTGGTTCTTATGAAAAAACATGGGCTCTTCAAGGGCTCTAGGGTTAGAGGGCGAGACCCCATGTTCTTCGTCTTGGCGGGCTCGTGGGCCCAATTGCAAATTGCTCGTGTGCCCTTAGTTTCCCGTATTGAGCCAGGAGTAGTCGCCATCCAGCGGCAGCCGCTGTACATCGAAGAGCACAGCCACCAATTCCCGGTCCCGCCCGGCCCGGTGGGGGCTGCTGAACTCCCAAACCACGCGCCCGTCGGGTGTGATCTCCTGGGCCAAACCGGCGCAGGACAGGCTGCTCAGGGTGTTGCCCCCGGACAGGCGCCGCACGTTGCCGGAGAAAATAGACACGAAGGATTCGGGCGGAGTGCCGCCATGGATCCAGGGCGCCTTGTGGGAGATGGGGTCCCATTCCATCAAGCGCGTGAAGCCTCCGTTGCCCATGTTGTCGAAGATCAGCAGGTTGCCCGAGTCCAAACCCGAAACGGAGTGGGGGCCTTGCCAGGGGCCTTCAAACATCCAAACGACCTTGTCTTGTTCCGCGTTCAGGATCGCGATGGTGTTCACGTTGCGGAAGCAGAGCAGCCAGTCCTTGGAGGTCACGTGGGGCAATCTAGCGGCCACTGATTCGGGGACCCGGTCCACAGAATTGTTGTGCAGAACGTCGCCGCCTTTATTGGCGTGTTGCAGCAGGAAGGAGCTCCAACGCGATCGAAAAAGGGCTTCGTAAATCGAAGTGCGCTTCAGGAGTTCGCCTGTTTCCAAATCTAGCTGGCAGAGAGCATCTTCCACCACGGGGCCTTCACTCTCCAAATAGGGCAAGAGCCGGCCTTCGCGGGCCAGGGTSAWAAYYYTGCCATCGGCCACTTCGAAATCGTGGTGGGCCGCCCCATCCCAATACCAAAGCAGTTTGGAGTTGCGGTCGAGGCGGGCCAGCCCGAGTCCCTCGTAGCAAACCAGCAAGTCGCCTCCAGCCAATAGGTGGACCTTGCGCCAGGTGAGTTGCGTGCGGCGGTCGGGTGTGCGTTGGCTCGGGACCTGGTCGAAGGGCAGGGCCCAGCGGTGCAGGGTCTTGCCCTGCATGTCCATCAGGATCGCTTCGGGGGCATGTCCGCTGCAATAGAGGTTGAGTCCGGCTTGGGCCGCTTCAGGGTCGTGCCGCAGGACGCCGGTTTGCACCCGGGGTGCTTCGTACCCGGTGGCGTAGCCGGTGTTGGCGAGCTGCTCGAGCTGCTTGCGAGTCTTATCATTTAAGGCCCCAGTGCCCTGGGGAAAGCGCACGTCCTGCCAGAAACCATCCGGATGGTCCTGGGCGGACTGCAGGGGCGGGCGCTCGTCGTCGGAGCAGCCAGCCAGGCAAGCCAGGACGCAGAGGGCCAGGAGGGGAGCCCAGCGTGTGTGGAATCGGGCGGGGGGGGCTTGCATAATGATTTAGGGGCGCGCTAGGCCTCGGAAATGCCGTATACACAACATATTGTGGTCTTTCCTTGAGACGGCTACTACAGGCGGTATGCTCGGGTGCATGGACCAGCCCATTAGAATCTACCTTGTTGGCGCGCACGCGACCGGAAAGACCACCCTAGCCCGCATGATTAGGGATCGGTATGACCTTCCTATGATTTCCGAGGTCGCCAGGGGGGTTTTGGCTGAGATGGAAGCCCAAGTGGATTCCCTGCGCACCAATGTGGATTTGGTGAATCGGTACCAAATGGAGGTGTTTGAGCGCCAAATCACCGCTGAACAGGCCCAAAGGGGCTCATTTGTGTCCGACCGGGCCTTCTGCAACCTGGCTTATGCAGCCCATCACTCGACCATCCTGGGCAAGATCTTTGCCGATCCCAGGCTGCAGGAGTACATGGACTCCGTGCGCAAGGGCGTGGTGTTCTTCGTGCGTCCCCAACGGCGCCTGCTGGTCCAGGACGGGGTGCGCGAAGCTCTCGAGTGGGACGAGGTGGTGCGCATCGACGGCATGGTCAAGTTGATGCTAGAGATGTTCGACATCCCCTATATTCCCATGGAGTCCCTCTCCATGCAGGAGCGCTTGCGCATGGTGACCCAGGTCCTAAACCTGGCAGGCCTGCGTGAAGGAGGCTCCGAGGCCCCGGTTTCCGAGCCCGGTGAGATGAATTCCCCCGTGGAGATACCCCTGCCCCGGGGCTTCACCATGTCCCAGGGACTTTCCTAGCTCCTCAATAAGAATCGGGGTGCGGCCTCCAGCCCCGGCGGCCAAAGGCGGGTAGGTTTTCGAATGCACTTCGAATTCATCCGAGGGGGGCAGGTTCCCCCGCGCAAGACAGCCAACCTATCGTCGCCGGCGCGCGATCGATTGGTGCCCCTGCGAGATTTGGCCAACCTGTTCGGGTGTACGGAGCGGGAGATCWCCCAGTGGGCAAAATGCTCGTCCATGGACTTGGAGTCCTTGGAGTGGCGCGGGTCGAATCTGAATTGTTTGACCCTGCACGATGCGTTTCGTCTGCACTTGGGCATGCGGTCCATGGCGGAAGGTCCCACCGAAAGCATGGACTTGCGTAGCAACGAATTGCGCATGGCCTTGCGCGAAAAGGACCGGGAATTGAAGCGGGTCCGTGGGCGCGCGAAATCCCTGGAGCAACGCGTTGAGTTGCGCGATGGTCAGCTCGGGGAGTTGATGGAGGGCGTGGGGGATTTGGAGCGCACCGTCGCCGGAAGAGCCGGGGTTCGGCGTGAATTGGCCAGCGTTCAAAAGTTGTTCGTGCAGGCGCAAGTCGAGCAAAGCTCCCTGATAATCAAGTTGAGTCAGGCCGAACAATCGGCGAAACGTGCACAGCGCATTCTTGGGGAAACCCAAGCCTTGTTCCACGCGAGCCAAGATCAGCTGGCGCAAGCTAAAGCGGCCCAGGAGGCCACCAATGCCAGGCTTCAAGCCATGGAGCGCCAGGCGCAGCGCATGAAAGGGATCGAAGCTGAGCGGCAAAAGGCCGCGGATGCCCGGGCTGCACAGGCGCGGGCCGCCCTACTTCAGATCCAGCCAAAATTGGATTGGCTGGAAGACCGCCGCCTTGCCCGTCTGCGCACATCCCAAAGAATGTGGGCTTTGAAAAGGACCTGCGCCACATCCATGGCGGTCGAGCGCAACTTGGAACGCTATAGCAATCGCTTGGAGCAACGACTGCGCAATCGCGGCAACTAGCAGGGCGCTGCTAGAAAACGACGCCGAGGATTTCGGCTTCAAAGACCATCTTGCCATTGGCGATGGCTTGCGCTTGATAACGGAACATGCGCTTGGAAGAACGTAGCAGTTTGGTGATCAAGTACAGGCGGCACGCGGGCTCCACCGAACCGCGGAAGCGAGCTTTGTCCACGCCAGCGAATCCGACGAAGGCGTCTTCGGCCAGGGGGCCGTCGCAGCGGTGCGCGGAGTAATCGTATGCCGAGAGCTGTGCAGCGGCTTCGATCTGTAGGGCGCCGGGGAAGAGCGGGCGCCCGGGGATATGGTCCTTGGCCCACCAATCGTCAGCGGTGATGTCGCGGTAGCCGACCATGAGGCCATTCTCCACATCCTGGTGCAGGATACCTTCGAGCATGCGGAACCGTCCGGTTTGCTTGAGGTAGGCATCAAGATCTTGGGGGCCGACTAGAACTTTGCTCAGGTCGAGGGAATCTAAATCGATAAGTGGGGTGCTGGCCATGGGAGCAGCTTAATGGGCCGATCCCTCGAATTCGAGGGAATCCCGCTAGGTTTCGGGGGGCATGTGGGGTCGCTGCCCTCGAAACCCGCAATTCAGGCGCTGCCCAGGTGGGGATCGCGCAGCCAGTTTTGGCGCAGGACAAGGGTATGGAAGAGCAGTGCTTTGACCAGAGTTGTGGCGTTGATAGCCCACCAAAGTCCAGCCGGCCCATATCCCCAGGTGAGCGCGAACAGGATACCTAGGGGTACGCGGGCCAGGTTTCCGGGGACGGAGATCCAGAAGATGGGCCGTGTGTGGCCCGCGGCCATGTGCACGTTTTCGGACACGGTTTCCAGGGCYACGAAGATTTGRCTGACGGCCAAAATGCGCAGGTAGAGCACCGCCTCTCGAATCACGGCGGGTTCGCTCGTGAAGGCTTGAACCAGGTGGGGGCCGATCAGTACGAATGCCAAACTGATCAAAACGCCTGCGCCCAGGGCCAGGCGACGGGTCGTTCCCACCAGGTCCAAAGCGAGCTGCTTGTCGCGTGCGCCGAGGGCCCGGCCCACCATGGCGGAACCGCCTAACGCAATGCCCAGGAACAGGGGGTAAGAAACGGCTTCGAAGGCATTGAACCCCACGCTGAAACCGGCCAGAGCGGAGTCCGGAAACTCCGAAAAGACCCAGCGGGCCAGGGCCAAGTAAACCCCCGCGTAGATTGCGATGGATACGCACGAAGGCGTTCCGGTGCGCACGATCAGCCAAAGCTGCCTGAGGGCGATCGGGGATTCAGGAATGAGCGGAATGCCTTTCTTGCGCACCAGCCAGGTCAGGCCGAGCACGACGACGATGGCGCGCGAGAGCCCCGTGGCGAAAGCGGCGCCCTCCACACCCATCCAAACCTGGGGCGTTTCTTGCAGGGACGGAAGGCCTCCATAAATAAAGAGCGGGTTGAGCACGAAGTTGAGTGCGATGGCCAGGATCTGCAAGATCAGGGGCGAGCGCGTATCGCCCATCGAAATGAAGACGTTGTCCAGCAGCGGCGCGAAGGCGATCGGCAACGCCATCAAGTAAGTTCCCCGGATATAGGCGACAGCTTCGGCGGCCACGCCTTCGGACAAACCCATGAGCCCGGTAAGCTCCGGCGTGAACGCATATCCCACGCTGCCCACGAGGAGGGCCAATAGGCCGGAAAGGGCAAATCCGTGGTGGATGGCCCGATTGCGCGCGGTTTTGTCCTGCGCGCCGGTGGCCCGGGCGATGCGTGACATGCATCCTGCCACAGCCAGGAAATACAGGGCGAAGTTCAGGATCATCACGAAGGTGGCCGCGCCCAAAGCCGCCTGGGCTTGCTCGCCCAAGGCTCCCACCCAGAACTGATCGTTGATGCGAAACGCGGAACTGCACAGGCACGAGGCTACGGTGGGCCAAGTGAAGCGCAGCACATTACGAAGCCCCGCCTCGGGGGAGGTCACTGCCGACAATAGATTATGACCGGGTTGGGCTGGGAGTCTTCGAGGGGCAGGGTGACCTCAACCCGACCGTGGCTCTCACTGGCCGCATGCTCCGCGCGCAGGCGATAGGTTCCTGCGGGCAGGTATTGCAGGGTGAGCTCGCCTTGGTAATCGGTGATGCCGTCGATGGGGGCGCCGCCGTGTCCACGTACGATCGCGCCGGGCAGGGGGCGGGCTTGCTCGTCGATCACGCGCAAGGTCATCGGGTAGGTCTTGGGCAAGACGCCTTTCCAGTAGGAGGGCTTGTCCCGCGAGATCTGCACGTCGGCACGGGGCAGCAGGGGTTGATCGGGGTAACCCACCAGAATCGAAAACTGGCCCGCGGGCAGGTCGGCGATCTTGCAGTGGCCGGTCACGTCCGTCACGGCTTCCCAGCGTTGGCGCGTGTACTTGGATTCCAAAACCACGCTCACGTCGGAGGCCGGCGACAGGTCCTCCGCTTGCAGTGCGATGTGCAGGACCGAAAGGGCTTGCATGCGCAGCATGACGTGGGAGTGGTCCTTGACGCGATGGCCGAGGCCTTCGATCTTGAAGAGGGAAACCTCGATGGGCACCGAGGCTTGATTCTTGGCCCGAGCAGAAACCCGGTAGGAGGCCATGGGCAGGTCGCGCACCTCAAAGGTCGTCTGGTTGCCGGGGAATTCGATTTCCCGTCGCTCCGCCATCTCCCGGCCGCTCGCGAATTGGGAAGGTTCGATCACCAGGGTCCAAGTCTCCGGGGTTTGCCCGGAATCGTTGGGCAACAACTCGCCGCTGATTTGACCGCGGCCATCGAAGACCTGTTTCATCTTGCGGTAGGGGAGCGGACCGGCCTCCACCCGACTCGAGGTCGTGAGGCCCTCCACGATGGGGGCTTGCAGATCCGGGGCATGGATGTGCTCGCCGGCGGCCTCGGTCCCAGAAGTCTCGCCCCGGGTGATGCCCGAGTCCGGGCCGGAGCCCTGCAGGCTCAACCACGCGAACAGGCCCGCGCCCACGATTACAAGCAATACAAGCAACCATGCGGCGGATCCCCGCTTCAGGTTGTGCGATTTCAGACCATTCGTTGACACGTTTCCAATTCTCCTTCTAACCTACTTCGCTGGCATTGGCTTCGGGGTTCGTCGCGCATAAACTGCGAGGCGGGCGAGCCGTGATCCTAGCGAGTTCTCGATTCCCTGCCAGCCCCCGTCCGATCTCCATACCAAATCTCTTCAATGTCACTCCCCCGCCTAGTCTGGTCCTTGATCTGTTTGTCGTGCCTCCTCGCACCGGGATGGGCCCAGGGCCGCGTCATCGTGCTTGGGTTCGACGGGGCTGATGCCCGCATGACCCGCCAAATGATGGATGCGGGACAGCTTCCCAACATGGCCAAGCTGGCCCAGCAGGGTACTTTTGCTCCCCTGGAATCCACCAATCCTGCGGAGTCCGCAGCCGGTTGGGCCGCCCTGAATACCGGCGTGGGGCCCGTTCAAAACGGAGTCTCAAGTTTCATCGTGCGCAGTTTGGAAGGCGATCGGGTGCAACCGGTCACCGGGCACGTGACCATCGAGAACGTGGCCTATTCCGACCTGAAGAATCTAGGACCCCTCAAGAGTCTGATCGCTCGGACAGATCACCTCGTTTTGATCTTGGGCGGNATGATCCTGGGCTTGGTCGTGATTTGGGTGCTGTTCCGCTTCCTGTTTGGCATGGGCAAGGTGGCGGCTTTGCTGGTGGCTGTGCTCTTGTCGGGCACGCTCGGCGCCGCCTTGCACAAGGCCAAAGGTTACATGGACCTGGAAATCGTGGACGTCTTTCACAACAAGGTGGTGGCCGACGGCTTCTGGGATTATGCAGCCCGCGCGGGCGTTTCCTCGGTGGTTCTCGATGCGGCACTTTCGTTCGGTCGCGAGCCCACGGAAGGGGCGCGCGTTTTGGGAGGCTTGGGTTTGCCCGATGTGGGCGGCGCCGTCAGCGGCAGTTGGTCGATCTTCACGGACGACGCTTTACTGGGCAGTCCCCAGCCCGCAGGCGAAAACGCAGGTTCGACCCAGAGTGGATCCTTGTACGTTCTGAGCGATTTCAACGGCGTCCTGAAGGGCCATGTATTCGGGCCCGTGCATGCCGGGCAGCGGGCTTCGGTGATCACCGAGCTGCAAGCTTTGCTCCAGGAGTTGGAAGGCGCGGGCGGCATGGGATACAAGGAAAAAGGCGTGTTGGATGAACGTCTGCGCGCGGTAGAGCGGGAGGCTTCTTCGTTTGGTTTGAACGATCAGGGCGAGCCGGGCGGCAGGGTTTCGAATACGGCCCGGACCCAGTTGCCCATCTTGATCGAGCGCGGCGACGGCGAAGTGACCGTGACGCTCGGATCGGATAAACCCCAGACCATTCAAGAAGGCAAGTGGTCGTCCTGGTTCCACTTGGAATTTGAAATCAACCCCATGGTGAGCGCCAAAGCCATCACGCGTGTGCGCCTCAACTCCGCCGCGGATCCGCTGGAACTCTATGTGCACACCTTCGAAATTGATCCCGCTGCACCCTTGGAGTGGCAGCCGGTCAGCCAGCCCGTGGGCTTCGCAAAGGAGGCCGCGGACTGGATCGACGCCCCCTATGAAACCTTGGGTTGGTCGTGCATGACCAATCAGCTCAAGGACCGGCGTTTGGATACGCGCGTCTTCTTGGAGGACATCGAATTCACCATGGATTGGCGCCAGCGCTTGACGGCCGCAGCCATGGAGCAGGATGACTGGCGACTTCTATACAGCGTCTACAGCACTACGGACCGGGTGCARCACATGATGTACCGGCACTTCGACCCCCTGCATCCGGCCCACGACATCGATATGGCTGGCCAGTCGGTTTCATTCTTCGGCGAGGACACCACGTTTGCCGAGGCCATCCCCGCCATCTACAAACAAATGGACGCGCGCGTGGGGGAGGCCATGGACGCCATGCAACCCGGCGACGTATTGTACCTCTGCGCCGACCATGGATTCACCAGCTTCCGCCGCCAGGTTTACTTGAACAACCTGCTGCTCGACGCGGGTTACCTGGTGCTCAAAGAAGGCGTGCGTACCTCCGATGGCGGCAGCGCCCTCGGCTTTGTGGACTGGTCCAAGACACGGGCTTATTCGCTCGGACTCGGCATGGTCTACCTTAACTTGAAAGGCCGCGAGCCCAACGGGATCGTGGATCCGGCCCAAGCCCAGGCCCTCTTGGGAAACATTCAAAAGGACCTGCTAGCGACCCGGGACACGGGGCCCGCCGACGCTCCGTGGGAGACGCCCGTGGCTTCCGTGGCAGACACAGAGATCCTCTGGGAAACCTACCCGGGCGATTGGCAGGGCAAGGACTATCCCTGCGCGGACCTGATGGTGGGTTTTGCCGAGTTCTACCGCATCGCATGGGGTGGCGTCATGGGCGGCATCGCCTTGAAAGATACCGAAGGAGGAGTGGTGGGAGGAACCGCTTACAAGGACAACATGAACCCCTGGAGTGGCGACCACGCGTCGAATTCCCCGCAGCTGGTCACCGGGATTTTCTTCAGTAGTGAGAAGCTCAAATTGCCCGAGGGCGGCGTGAGCGTCATGCACCTGGCGCCCACCATCCTGAACAGTTTGGGCGTGCCCATCCCCGAGAGCTTGCCCCTGGCGCCTCTCGAGAAGGAGTGATCGAATGGCCATGGAATCCATACGACCGAAAGAGCTTGCCGAGCGTTTGAAGCGCGGGGACGAGCTCGTTTTGCTGGATGTTCGCCGATCTGGCGAGATCGAAATCTGTGCCTTGCCGGGCATCGTGCACTTGCCGCTCAGTGATCTGGCCAGCGGACACCACGAGCTCGATCCGGATGCGGAGATCGTTTGCATTTGCCATCACGGCATTCGCAGCGCCCACGCTTGCATGATGTTGCAGTCCTACGGCTTCGATACCACGATCAATCTGACCGGCGGCATGGACCTGTGGTCCATGGAAGTGGACTCTTCCATGGCGCGCTATTAACGCGGACATACCATGGCCAAGAAAAGCACAACACCGCCGGTGAACCTGGCCCGCGAGCGCATTTACTCGGTCATCGATTCCATCCCGCACGGCTGCGTGTCCACCTACGGCACCGTAGCTGCCGAGTCCGGCCTAGCGCGCGGCGCGCGCCAAGTAGCCGCAGCCCTGCGCCACCTGCACCCCGCCCGCGACCTGCCCTGGTTCCGCGTGGTCAACGCCTGCGGCCGCATCAGCGAACGCCCCGGCGGCGGCCAAGCGGCCCAGCGCAAGATTCTCGAACAGGAAGGCGTAGAATTCAGCGCCAAAGGCCGCATCGACCTCAAGCGCTTCGGTTGGCCTGCGAGCGTTTTTGAAACGAAGTGAATGGAGTCCGGCGTAGAGGGTAATATGGGCACTTCAGGGCTTTCGGATTTGGCGCTGCTCGACAAAGACCCATGAAAGAACTGAACCTCGAATACCAGGACCTGCGCGAACAGTTGGCGGCGCGGGAGAAAGCGAGTGCGCGGCTGCGCAGGGACAAGGCCGAGTTGAGTCTGAAGCTGGATGAAATGGAGGAGTGGGAGGCGCGCGTTGCCAAGGAGCGCAAGGACGTGGATAAATTAGAAGGGCTGAGCCTGAGCGCACTTTTTCACACTTTGCTTTCGAACAAAACGGAGAAGCTTCAGGTCGAGCGGCAGGAGCTTCTGCGCGCCCAGTTGAAGTGGGATCAGTGCCGCAATCACGTCTCACGTTTGAAGGCGGATGTGGATCAATGGAGCGGTGAGATGCAGGCTAGCGCTGGGGTCGAGGCGGCCTTGGAAGAGGTGCTTCGCCAGAAGGAAGCGCTATTGGTGGGGGAAGACGGGGACTATGCCGAGCAGCTCGGCGTGATGGCCGAGCAAATCGCGGACGTGCGGACTCTGTTGCGCGAGTTGGGTGAAGCCATGGCAGCGGGGAGCCGGGCCAGGAAATCCCTGCAAGGCATCATCAAGAGTCTGAAGTCCGCCAAAGGCTGGGGAGCTTACGACATGCTCGGTGGCGGCTTGATTGCCACCGCGGTCAAACACTCGCACCTGGGGGAGGCCAAGGGCGCCATGGAAGATACGGTCTACAACCTGCGCACTTTCCAAGAGGAACTCAAGGACGTGAAGCTGGATACCACCGTCACCTTGGAGCTCAGTACTTTCAATAAGTTCGGCGACTTCCTGCTCGACGGCCTCATCTTCGATTGGGTGGTGCAGTCCAAAATTCACAAGTCCTTGGGGTCCTGCGAGCGCGCGCACAATTCGGTCGCCAGTATCCTGCGCAAACTCGAACGCGACATCTCCACCGCCAAAGCACACGCCGAAGAAATGGAAGCCGCCCGACGCGGCCTCATCGAGCTGGCGTAGGGCTCGCTACCAGCCCCGCGCACAGTTCGGGGCCGTTTACAGGTTCGAAATTCCGGGATGGCCTTTCCGAGAGCCTTGAGTGAGCCTAGGAGTTTGGCTTCTTGTCTTGTGCCGCCCGATTAGTGGCGTCTTAACAATCGCCTGATGGTTTCTGTATGAAAGGCGGCGATGCTTCGGGCATGAACAACAAAGGAATGAGCCACGCGGTCGGTCTAGCCACCCAACAGGACGGTTACTTGAGCTGGCAGGACCCGGAAACGGGTGAGTGGATGGTGCTGACGCCCCTGGGATCCCCTTTTGCCGAGGGGAAGCGCATCGAGGCGCACGCTCCGGTGGCGAAGAGGGTGCTGGAGGGGCCGCGGCAGACTTGCTCGCATTGCGCA
>JAESRM010000340.1 GCA_016764635.1 Planctomycetota bacterium | reverse complement strand
CCGGGATTGATCTCCGATCGAAGCTGGTCGATGCAGGCCGCGTAGTCCGCCGGGTAGTCGAGGTATTCAGGGTCGCGTGCGTCGGTTGCTCCGATCATCTGGATCAGGCCTCCGAACTTGACCCTGCTCGCATCCCCGCCGGCCATTGCAATCGCAGCGGCTTTTGCGGGGGCGTAATAGGCGTCCATCAGCGTGCGCAGGTAGGAACTCGCACCCGTTTGGGCCACGTTCCAGGTCGGGAATGGCTGGTCGGTCACCCTGGATCCGCCCACCGCGAACTTGACGATGAGGATCGTGTCGCCCGTGTGAGCTCGCATCGTGTGCGCGAACTGGCATTCAAGGCCTACATGCGGATCGGCGTCCAAGCCCTCCCATTGGTACTTGCTGCCTGCGTAGCCGACGGTCAAGGGCGTGAACCCGTGCGCCTCCCCTGCTCGGTCAGCGTCCGTGAGGTCGGGCTGGTCCCAGTTATTGCGCCCGAACTTGTCGAAGATGAAGCAATCGGGAAGCGGGTCAGCCGTCTGGCTCCATTGGGTTTCGCCCAGCTGGCTCGTGACTGCGCCCGCTCCAAATAGGTTGGACTGACCCCACATGGGGAAGAGCCGGAACTGGCCACCGGGGACGGGCGCCTGGCGCTCCGCTGTTTCCTTGAGCCAGACTTTCATCGGATCAGCTCGAAGTAGACGCCCCCGCCATCGCCGTTGACCGAGAAGCTTCCTCCGCCTGGTGCGTTCTGGAGGTGCAGGGAAACGATGTCGTCGGCAGCCAGGGTGAGCCGCGTCTTGAGGTTCACCTTTGGCCAGCGGCTCGTGTTGTCCCGGATAGCCATGGACCGGCCACCGATTGCAGGGGCAGCGCCATTCACCCGCAGCTCCATGAAGCAGACACCCTCCGAGCCGCTGTTGTTCAGCAGGTGCACGCCGATGTCGGCCCTGTAGTCGCCAGCTTTCGGAGCCTTCCATCCCGCCGTGGTCTGCACCCACCCGCCCGCTTCGTCGATGTCCTTGCACTGGAGGTTGACGAACGCAGGATCGTCTGTTGAAACAGGGATTGCGGATCCCAGGGTTTCCGCTGAGAAGTAACACTCATCCGGTCGGTGAATAGGCTGGCCTGAACTCCACACGCCGATGTCTACGAGGCCTTTGACGTATCCGAGCCCGGTAGTCTTGTCGAGCCAGCGAACGCCGTCCCAGCCATCCAGGGCGACAGGAGGAGCGCTTGCGATAATGACCGGGGATGTCGCAACGTCAACGAGCTTGAGGCCGTCTCCGATCATCACGCGACCAGCTTCGGTCGCTTGTGCGGAGGCTTCAGCAGGGACGGTTGCGACTCCAACCAGTCCGGTCTTGGTCGCGTTGAGAACCATGGCATCGCCCGGGGATGCGCCCTCTACGTCCAGGTCGAGCATCTGCGCGTTCTCCCAGTCCTGCGTTGCCGCTCGGTATCTCCACACCGACTTGTCCGATGGGTTGATGGGAGTGTTGTGGTGGGATCCTTCTAGCGTACTCATGCAGGCACCTCTTCGATGTCCATTGATGCAGCCCACGCCATCGGCGAAAGCTTGGTTGTTTGCGGGGGCCGGACGATGCTCCAGGTCCCCGTGAGCTGGTAGGTGGCGGGCAGCTCGAAGGAGAGCACGCCGTAGGTTTGGAACCACGCGGACATGACCMATGCGGCGACCGCTTCGGTGGTCGTTTGCCAGACGAGCTTTGCTGTGCGCGGGCTGCGCGGGTTGATCTGGCGCCCCCATGCCGGGCCGCTCGATGTCGCCTGGTCGAACGTAGGCTTGAGCTCTACGGAGTCAGGCATGCAGTCGGGCGCGAACTGGAAGGCCATCAGGAGGACTCCAGGGTTTTGAGGGCGCGGATTACTGCGCGGTTCAGGTTCTTGATCTGACTGTTCCGCATTGCCTCGGCAGTCTTGAAGAATCCAAGCCTGGGCTTGACGGTGACTGAACGCTTCAGAATCCAGAGGTTTTGGATCTCATCCTTGCCTTCGAACTTGGCGCGGATGATTAGGTTCCCGGCCTTCGAGCGCTGGATCCAGGTCTTGACCGTGGGGTCGTTCCTGAGCTTTGCAGCGCTGTCGAACTTGTCTACACCAGAGTCGGTCTTGTTGTCTGGCAGGGGAATCGTTAGCCACGGAGAGCCGTTTACGGTGCCGCCGTACTCCTGGAGGCTCGCGTATTTTCCGCGCAGGGCGTCCCCGATGAACAGTGTGAGTGATCGGTCGTTGACCGTGGGGCCGTCCCCGACTTCATGACCAACGGATCGCGCAAGGTCGCCTGAGCGGCTTACGATTCCATCATCTGAGGGGTTCGCCCAGAACGGAGGTCCAGAGGGCGGGCTGAATCGGCTCTCCATTGCCGCCGTGAACTCGACGCCGGAGGTATTGAAGGCTACTCCGACCTCCTTGTTCAAGGCTTTGGGAATCTCTTTCAGGGCCCGCTCAAACTTGCGGGTGTCGAAGGTGAATTCTCCGCTCAACCTGAGAACCTCCGATAGCCGTCAAGGATCGAACGCACATGGCGAAGAAGCTGGTACTGCCCCGAGGAGGTTGCGCTCACGCCTTGAGGAACAGTCAAAGGCCCGCCCACGTTGTCCTTGCGCTCCATCCGGTACTTGGCCTGCATCATCGCGGCCGCGTGCAAATCGGGATRRWMYGSYYTKATSSSYRCSSTMYCGMSWKSAASCSCCKRSACNCAWRTSWNGATMACCTTGAAGGTGTCGGACCGCCTGCCAGAGATGGGCTTGCAGAGCTGGATCCAGCCCGTGTCCTCGGTCAGCGTATAGTCGGATTCGTCCAGGAAGTCGCAGTCCACTTCGATCATGACCGAATCGGGGTCGATGTTCGTGCCCTTGAGCGTGATGACTCGCGCATTGCCCCGGATGTTGTAGGTCTCCATCCGCTCGGCCCGCAAGATGTGCTGCTGAATGTAGGCCGCGAACTGGCTGGAGATCTCCTTGATGATCGGCGTGAGCGTGGTGGTCTCGTAATCCGCAGGCAGGTCCTCTCCATAAGAAGCATTCGACGCCACGCGCAAGTCGTCCACGGTCATCAGGTCGACCACTCCGAAGCGGACGCTCATTTAGCCTTGCCCTTTCGCTTGGGCTTAGACCCCGTGACGGTCTCGTAGACGCGGCGGTTCATCCAGACAAAGCGCTCAGGGTTCGCCTTGAAGAGAGGATGCTCAGGGTCCACTTCATGGCCGGCGCGGAAGATCACTCTGCCACTTTCATCCCTGACCGCGCAGCCAGGCTTCACGGTCAGGAAGGATCCACGGCTGAAGCCATGCTCAGATCTGTTTGCAAGTTCGCTCATGCGGGTACTCCGGTTGTTTGGTCCTCAAGGAATTGGTCAATGTTCTGACCCGTGGGCTCGTAGATGTTCCCCTCGATCGTCCTGGTGCCGCCGTGGTGGGCGAGCATTGAGTACTGCTGCTCACCGCGCATGACGTTCCGTGCGATGGTCCAATGCTCAGGAGCGGGCTGCAGAGGCACGCCATTGATCGTCTTGTAGACAATGCGCAAGGGGATCGTCGCGCCCTTGATCCAGTTGCCTTCGACGAGGACCGCCGGGGACTGGGCCGTACCGACGATGGGCGATGTCCTAGCGACAACAAAGACGCAAGCGCTGTAGCCTCCGATGGGCCAACCCGTATGCGTGGGCTGCGGCGCAAGGGTCGCGTGATAGGTGCCGATCTGGTCGAAGGTGTTTCCGATCACCAGGAGCTGAGTCCCGGATTGGATGTCCTCTGCCTGGATTGCGTCCGCGTGCACGGCATACCCGAGGTTGTGATACCCGGGGCTGCCGACGGTGTTGTAAGCCTGGTTGAGCCAGCTATCCCCCATGCGACCGAAGTAGGATTGGCTGATAATGGTGCCCTTCGAGTGGGCTTGCACCTTGATGAGGTCGCCGCCTGATCCATCCAGCTTGAGCTTGGTCCCTTCCAGCTCCAGGGCACCGCTCAGGATGCACGCACTAGCCGCACCGTAGAACTCGCAGTCATGCAAGATCACCTTCCGCCCGCCTGCAATGGTCACCTCGGAGTGAGCCTTGAGGTTGTAGAGCATCGAGTTGACCGTGTTCCCACCGTACCCATCCTGCAGTCGGAAGCGGCAGTTCCGGATCACCATCGGGATGCTCACGCCGCCTTGGGAGTCGAAGCCAACCTCCATCGTCCAGTCGAAGATTGCGTTCTCAACCAGGTCGCCTCGGACTCGGCCGGACGCATGGTTGGACAGCAGGGCCGCATTGGTCACGCCGGTATTGAAGAGTGAAGGCTCCTCCCAGGTGACTAGCGGAGAGGGGTTCGCGTTCAGAATTGCACCCGTCTCGCGGAGCCCCTTCAGGGTTGCGATCATGGCGCCGTTCTGGACCACGTTGTATTCGCTGGCATACGGGATCGAGGAGTCGCTTGTCTGGATCGAGAAGCGGTCGAAGGCCTCGGTCAGTACATCGTCCAGGTCGCCGGTCTGCACATCGAAGTACTCGAAGGCCCAACCAAGGGTCTCTTCGAGCTCAGTTGCGTTCCCTTCCTCGACATGGAGCATCATGCTCTGGGCCATGAGGAGGAGCTGACGGTGATCCCAGTTGGGGTTGAAGGGCCCCGAGATGTTGAATCGGGGGAACTCCCATGCGCCTGGCTGCAGTTCACCGCTGGCGTGTGCCGCTTGGCCGGCTCCGGGGATGTCCGATACTCCGCCTGCGCCTTCGCTCACCATTACATGGCTGCAAGGAAGCCTCTGACCAGGGTTGCGGCTATGGCGCCACATGAATTGGAGGAACTTCACCGAGACCTTGAGTCGGGTGTAGGCTAGCGTCCCAGGGATTGCGCCTGCGATCAGGTTGTCAGTTACGCCGTAGTGGAGATACCCCGGCTGGAAGGTCTGCTCCAGCGACCAGTGATGCCCAGCGTCCGAGATGGTCGTCGACGGGTGCGTGTTCGCAATCGTGAGGTCAAGGGGCACCGCGTTCTTCCTGCCCGCAAGGTCGGTCGCGCCAAGGTAGGTGTCTCGACCGGGGTGCTTTTGGAGCGACTGCCCAAGCTGGCCGCTTTGCGCAAGCCAGTCAGTCGCATCGTTACGGGCCGAGCAACCATAGGTCGTGCAGATCTCCCAAACCGCCTCAGCGAACTTGTCCAGCCAAGGGAGGTAGTTGGTCCGGTAGGTGCCTCCGGGGGGAGAGATCCGGTGGCCCAGGGCTGCCATATGAGCCAGCATCCCGTTGCCGCGATTCATGTTGCCGCCACCTACGCCGCCGGACTGGTGAAGTCCAGATGCGGCGATTCTGTCGATCATCACCTGGAGGTTGCCGACGGGTGCGAACGAAACATCCTGGTTCGCGTTGATGTTGTTGAATGCCGGGTCCAGCGCAAAGCGGTTCTGTGTGAGCTGGCACTGGACCGCCTCCTTGATGAGCTTGCGCTTGGCGTACCCACGGTTGGCGCCCCACACCAGAGTCTCAAGGCACCCAAAGCGCCGACTCCGGTGGTCAGCATCCATGCACATGAAGCCGCGATTGGAGGTCGAGATCAGCTCCGGGATCCGCATATTGGCGACAGCTGCGGGGATCACGTTCACGTCCGGGAGCGTCGACGGCTCGTTCCAGGGCTTCGTGTCTTGGGCGAGAGCTCGCGCGGCCTGCCTGTTGTTCGAAGTCTGAGACGCAAACAATGCCGAGGTCGTGTACTTGGGACGCAGGAAGCAGGGCTTCTCGTGCAGGTAGGCTTCGGTCAAGGACTGCGTTCGAGGGGTGAACATCCACGGGGACAGCCCGTTTCCGTTGGCACCCATCAGGTCCTCGGCGGTTACTTCGCTGCCGTCCTGGGCGTTCACCATGCCGGAGTAGTGCCGCATGGAGAGATGTTGATCCCGGATCTGTGACTGCCGATAGCCGTCCGGAACCATGGCCCCAGGGGAATAGAGGTCGATCCCATTGCCGCCAACGCCGACCGTGTCCTGGACGCTGAACGGGTGCCACATCCCTTGTCGAGGAACAACCCAGTCAGGGTATCGGTTGCCGGTTCCCGCCAGTCGCTCGCCTTGCAGGTTGCCGAGCATGACACGCTCGCGTTCCATTGTGCTTGCCAGCCCGGTCAGCCCGTAGGCTCCGTGCGCAATCCTGGAGTCCGTGGTATCCATGCCGAAGTAGCGGCTGGCTCCGAACCCTCGGCGGTTGTGCATCCCGTAGGTGCCGGACAGGGCCTGGCCGTATCCGTGGTATTGGGCGATGGCCTTGGCTTTCGTGCCCGAAACATTCGAAGATCGAAGGACGTAGTGCCAGGTGTACTCGGATCCGTTGGGCAGGAACTGCTCAGGGCCAGATCCGCCAAGCACGTTCTCAGGCTTGACCATGACTCCGTTTGCCGTGTCTTGCGAGGGTAGGTCGCTATCAACGGAGAACATCTGGTGGCCCAAGGGGCGACCGTCGTAGGTGATCGACTCGTAGAAGACCTCGCCCGTAGCATCGGCATCCACGCTGGAGAGGTTCGCGCTGATCGGGTTGAACAGGCTGTTCTCGATGATAATCGAGGGGTGGATCGTGAAGTCCGCGCGCCGGTCGATAAAGAACCGCACGCCGGGCCCCTTCTCGCCACCTGCGCCGGTTGACCTGATCCAGAACTCGCGCTCGTCCACCAAGTTGCCTACGCGCCAAGCCTCGACCTCAGCGGCATCGCCAAGCCTAGCGCTGAACACGACACCCTCGGTGGTGTTGATCCGCACCGTGAAGTCGTCCAAGTCCACGGCGAGGAACTGGGGGCCGGTATCCACCTTGGGCACGACAGGGTGCGTGGTGAACTCAATGTGATTTGATCCATTGACCGTGTGCCGACCGATGAGCTGGTGAAGATCCGACTGGCCGTACTTGTCATAGGCCACCGGAACGAGGTCTGCCTTCTCCCCTGTCGTGGGGTGGTAGAGCGTCGGCGGCAGCTGGCCGGGATCGATTGCGAAGGTCGCGGCCACAAGGATCTCGTCCCCAGTCGCAAAGAGCCCCGCCGTCATTCCGCTGGGCTCGTAGTAGGAGACCACCACGGTTTCCTCTGCGCCGCCTGCGCCGTCATTGCTGACAATGGTCACGGTCCGGGATAGCGATCCACCCAAGTCCCCGCCCGTGGCGCCGTCAAGCGATACCACAACCGTTTCGTTGCCTTCCACATCCAGGTCGTCGACGGCGTTGACCGTAATGGTGCCAGAGAGTTGGCCGGCCGGGATCGTCAACGGGCTGGTTGAGCCCATCGTGTAGTCCTCGGTAATCGTTGCCGTCCCGCCGAGTGACCAGTCGACGGAAATTGCCGATTCAGAGGTCTCGGAAAGCGTCACCGTGAGCGTCGCGGTTCCGTTCTCAGCGATGGTCAGGTTCGTGCCTCCGAAGCCCACGACGGGGTCCGCTGAGGGGCTGCCATCCGTGATTGTCACCGTTCGGGATAGGTCGCTGCCCAGGTCGGCGCCAGTGGCTCCGGTGATCGTCACGACAACCGTTTCGTTGGCTTCGACCGGGATGTCGGCCAGCGATTGGATGATGATCCCCTGCCCTGTAGATCCAGCGCCAAAGAGGAGCGGGCTCGATCCGGTCACCTTGAAGTCGGCGTCCTCGGTGGCTGATCCGCCTGAGATTTCCCAGTCGACGCTAATCGCGCTGGTCCAGATCTTCGACAGCTCAACAACAAGCAGGGCTCGGGTACCCTCTGCGATTGTCGGAGCCGGGCCTACGAAGTTGACCAGGGGCAAGGTCGCGGCGTCCGTGCTCTGGATCGTGACCGTGCGTGTCAGGACTCCAGCCAGGTCGGCGCCGTCCGCGCTGCTGATCGTGATCTGCACGGACTCGTCGGACTCAATGAAGGAGTCGTTCAGGGCGCTCAGGGTGAGCGATCCAGCCGTATCCCCCGCCGCGATGAGCATCGGGCTAGTCTCGGCGATGGAGAAGTCGACGTCCTCGGTGGCGGTTCCGCCATCCACGCTCCACCAAACCTGTACAGCCTTGAGCGCGGGCGCAGAAAGCACAACGGACAGGTCAGTGTCGGAACCCTCGACTACCGTGGGGTCGATCCCTGCGAACCCGACCGATGGATTCGCGACCACATCATCGTCCGTAATGGTGATCGACTTGGAGCTAAAGCCACCCAGGTCGATGCCTTCGGGGGCGCCGGTCAGGGTCACAATGACGGTCTCGTCGGACTCCACATCGGGATCATCGAGCGTCCTAAGCTCCAGCCAGCCTCGGAACTGACCTTCGGGGATCACGATCTGCCCCAGGGTTACGCGCTCGAAGTCGACGTCTTCTGTCGCTGTGCCGCCGGAGACGGTCCAGTCAATCAGGGTTTGCGTGTCGACAGGCTCGGAGAGGACCACCGGGATTCGAATCAAACCTGTACCCTCTCCGAGCTCAATCGCCCCGGATACAAAGCTCACGGTGGGGTTGCCCCCATCGTCGGTAATGCCGAAGACGCCGCCGGTTCTGGCGGGGATCAGCGCTACACCGTTTCGCGAATGGGACGTTTCGCCGACGTTGAACGACTGCCGAGGACCGTAACGCATCCAGACCGCGCCAAAGATCGGCGCGGACGGAGACCCAAGGAAGCTGCGCACACGAAGGCGGACGAACTCCTTGGCCTCAGACCTGTCGACAGGCATGGTCGAGGCCCCCGAAAGGCTTGAAATTAGCCACGCGCCAGACGGGTGAGGCGAATAGTTCGACGGCCCTCCGGCCTCGGGGTCCCGATCAGCGTGCTCAATCAACACCTCGAAGGTGCCGTGATTACCGCTCCACGAAAGGGCGGCGGCGATTACCTCGTGGTCGCCCGACTGAATGCCGGTCGAAACTCGCTCGCCCGTCGACGGTGCAAGCGCCTCGGATGTCCCCACCATTGAGTGCACGTCGTATCCCATCAGTCGATATCTCCGAAAGATCCAGCCTCAGAACTGGCCGCCTCGGTCGCGACCTTGTCAGCCTCGGAGCCCGAGTAACCAGCCAGCAGATTGAGCACATCGGAGAAAGTGATCTCGACAACTTTTGCGCCGGTCGGAAGTGATGCGACCTTGTTGACCTTGGCCATTTGCTGCTGGACCATTTCGAGCAGGACCGGATGATTGGCGCGAACATACTGACCGCCCCTGGCCCAGATCGGATTCGAAGGAATGTGCATGAAGTACAGGTAGCGGTCCTCGATCACCTGGAACACGTCGATTGCAGCCTCCCTCTCAAGGGACTCAAGCGTCACAGCTTCGGGCTCAGCCTCTTCGGGCTCGGCCTGCTTGGCATCGCCAACCTCTTCGGTCGCAGCCTCGTCAACGGTAGGAGTGTCAGCCTCTTCGGGCTCGGCCTGCTTGGGTGCTTGTTTGCGTCGTGCCATAGGATCGGTGGTGTGAGTGTGAGGGAGAGGACGGATTGCCCCCTCCCTGTCAAGTCAGAGCCTTGCGGCTACTCGCGGGTGTCTGCGCCGATCGTGACGAAGGGCTTCTTGTCCGCCAGCTCGGTCGTCATCGGGTCGAACAGGATGCCGGTCAATGCGGACTCGATTGTTCCGGCAGCTCCGACATCGGTGTGCTCGAACACGATGCGCACGTATCGCTTTTCAGCGACGAGATCGACCCATGCGTGCTCGACGCCGCCGATCTCGCCGATCGCGGGAGCCGCTGCGCCGCCCGCCAAAAGCAGGAGACTTGCGTGGTCGCGATTAAACGCAACCCCATCAGAGGAGAACTCCAGGTAGAACCGACCGTATTGGCCGGAGCTGGCGCCGTTGTTCAGGTACAGGCCGAGTTTGCCCCAGCCGTTGGTGTCGAGCACGGGCCCGATTTCCCCCTGGGCGCCGACTAGGCGCTGCTTTGAGGGCATCAGGTTGACCGGCTTCATGCTTGCGAAATCTGTCATGGTTTGCTCCTTGGCTTAGGCTGCGGCGGCTTGGGTGAGGTTCCAGTTCTTGGCTGCGACGAACCAGTTGGGTCGGCCGTAAGCCCAGGTGTAGCGCTGGTACACGCTGAGCATCACTTCGCGGCGACGCATCGCACGCTCGGTTTGRGTAGATGCGTCGATCATCAGGTTGCCCCAGAGACCGAGGTACATCTCGGACCAGTCGCCAAGGATGGCGGTGGCTTGTGCGCCCTTCTTCAGGCCGCGAGCGGTGGAGACAAAGCCGCGTCCAAGGATGGAGCTCTCACCGGAGTCGTAGATAGCCTTGCGGTCCATCTCCAGGCTCTCGGTGCCAGCAGCAGCGTTCTCGCTCTTCATGCCCTGCATGACGCGCTTGACGATGGGGTGGATTGCCCAGCGGGAAGTCGCCTCGTTGTCGAGCGCGTCGATGTCCTCAAGCTTGCCCTCCATTTCCAGGAGGTTGTAGTAAGCGTTGGGGTGGTACGGCTTGGCGGTCGTGGTCGGCGTGTTGCCTGCGGCGAAGTCAACCGATTGCAAGTTGGGCAAGTTCAGGACGCCGAGGGGCTCGCTTGAGGAGTTAGATCCAGCGAAGCCCATGTAGGTCATCTTGCGAGCGATGGCCTTGCCGAGTAGGCCCTGAAGCATTGCGTCAGCGCCAACGCCGCCGTCGAGAAACTCGCGACTGGGGTTGGTGATGACCTGCGCGGTGTACGGGGTCATCAAGACCTCGCCCATGTTCAGGTCTTGGTCCTGCGTGTGCTTCTCGTGCTCGGAGAGTGACTCGGCTTCGAACTCTTCGAGGATCATCGGGATCTTGACGCGCTCGTGCGTGAGTCCGCTCATCACAGTGGCGCCAAGCGCGACCGGACTGATCAGGTTCTCGTACGGCTCGATCAGCATGCCGTAGCGGATCTCCTCGGGCATCACGAAGCCACCCTTGGAGTTCGGGCTGGTCGAGGGGGCTCGCGTAGTGTCACCCTGGGCCGCGTCGCTCACTTCCCACTCAGCTTCCGCGTACTTGCGGTAGTTGGGGTCCATGTTTGCACGGGCGATCAAGGAGGTAGCGACTCGGCCAATCGACCATTCGCCGCTCTCGAACATGTCTCCGGAGCCGGGCACGTCGCGGGATCGAGCAAGCTCATCATCCTTCGCATGCCGCTCGTTGAGCGCTTTGACCTGCTCGGCGAGCTCGGCCACGGACTCGGAAATGGTGATGACTTTGTCGTCCACCATTTTCCGGACCTTGTCTTCGGCCGCCTGAATCTGCTCGGCTCGCCTCTGTTTTTCTTCTTCAGTCATGGTTTTGGGCCTAGAGGCCAGCCAACTCTTCAAAGAGGTTGACGTAGGTGTTNTCTACAGGTGCCATCTGCGGAGTGGGTTCGATCCCGAACGCGGACTGGACGACTCCAATGTCGCCCGCCAATTCCGTTGCCCGGGTGTTCGTTTGTTCGAGGTCTTCGCCGTGCTTGCGGGCCAAAGCCTTCGCCTTGGTCGCATCGCTGGCCCGGTTACCGCCGGCACTGTATTCACAGCCAGTATTGACGCACCCTTTTACATCGCTATCGGCACAGGCTTCATTATATTGATTTGGGCTGCTACTGAATTGAACCGCAGACGTAGAGCTGCGGCTCTATGATACGCTCAACTGGCTCAAAGCCACATGCATGGGCTGGATGCTTTCTATCCCTTGCACTGGCTCATACGCTCGCGCATCCATGGGCCATACTCGTCTGCAGCCGCAGACATCGCTGTTTTAAAACCTTCTACAACACCACCTAAACCAGCGCTTGGCACGGGCACGGACTGAGTGAATGTTGGGCGGCTAATTAGCGTGCTGTCTTTCACACGAACGAGCGAGAACTGCAAAGCAATCTCAACTGTATCCTCTGCGGCTGAGGCACCCGTAGCCAGCTCAAAAGACCAAACTTTCACACCCAAGCGGCACCCCGCTTTAATATCAAGCCCGCCTTCAGCAATCATGTTAACCCCAGCTTGTGAACCAATAGCATGCCCCACATAGTCGCGTATTAAATCAGAAATATGCGTAGACCATGAAACACCGTCCAACACCGTGC
>JAESRM010000241.1 GCA_016764635.1 Planctomycetota bacterium | reverse complement strand
CGAATGGCCAGCTCCGGGTTCGCGGGAACCCGCGCCATGTTGGCGCTAGGCACGTTTCCACGGCTCCATTGACTGGTTTCTTGGCTGCGACGGGGCTCAGCCTTGAAGGGCGCGGGCGCGTTGGACTTGGGGGTTTGGGCCACCAGATCCCGGCGGGCGGGCTGGTTTCGGGGGGTTGCCTGGCGGTTGGAAGCCGCGTTGGTGCGGTTTCCCCGGCGGGTGGTCTGGGCCTGGGAATTGGCCGGAACCCCATTCGGGTTGAGCAAACGGTTGCGCTGGGAAGCCGCATTGCGGTCCGCCTGGCGGCTCAGGCTGGCACGGCGCTCTGCCTGGGCCTGGGCACGGTTTTGAGCTTGGGTGCGGGTCCCGCGGGTCGGTGTATTGTTGCGGGCCTGGGTAGTCGCGCGGCGGGGCTGCTCCACTTGGGCGACGGCTTCGCCCTCCCCAGCTTCGGCCGGAGTGCCGCCATCCCAAAGGGCGACGACGACGATGGTGACCAGGAGGAACAAGAGCGCGATGACCCCGTAGCGTTCGATTTGCTGCATGATTTAGAAACTACCTTGTGAGAGCTGGGGCAGGAGAACKATCGACGGACGGGACCCCRTTCCCGCGCGCTGCACCCAGTGCGATCCCTACGGCTAGACATGAAGCCAGTAGGGCACTTCCTCCATCGGACACGAATGGTAAATTCATGCCCTTTGGWGGAGCTAAACCTGTCACAACTTGCAGATGCAACATGGCTTGGWARGCGACCGAGGCAATCAAGCCGAAAGCCACCAGTGCGGAGAAGCGATCCTGGATCCCAGATGCCATACGGAACCCGAAAACTAGGAACGCGACGARGAGTCCGATGACTAAAAAGGACCCCACCAGACCGAACTCYTCACCCACCAGGGAGAAGACATAGTYGGTCTGCATGTAYTGCAGGCTTTGGTTGCGGAAACCGCCCTGGCCCAGGCCGACSCCGGCCGCATCCCCACTGGCGATGGCTTCCATGGCCCCACGAACCTGRTCRTTGGAGCTTTCCCCCACCCAGACCGCCAAACGCTCGCGCACATARTTGAACGAGGTGGCCGCCACCAACAGGGCACCGCCCAGCAGGRYYCCYRCGGACARGTACATGTGCTTSARTTTYGCGCCGCCGAAWARCAACACCGTAAAAAAGCAGATCARGAACAAGAGCGTGGCGCCCAGGTCGGGCTCCATCAAGATGGGCACGGCAAACACCAAGGACATGCCGACCATCGGCAGGTACCCATGGCGGAAGTCCCGGATGCCTTCCCCTAGCAGGGTCAACCTGTGGGCCGCCCAAACCACGCCGATGACGCGCGCGATCTCCGAGGGCTGCAAGGTCATGGGAACGCCGGGTATACGAATCCAACGCCGCGACCCGTTGATCTCCTCGCGGAAGCCAGGCACGTAGACCAAAATCAGGGCGACCAGGGTCAAACCGGCCAGGTAAGGCACCAGGGGCCGTAGACGATCGGGTCCCAACCACATCAGGAAGAAAATCACCCCCACGCCCCCGGCACGCATGGCAACCAAGCTGCGCACATGGCTATGGAACTCATCGATGGGCAAGGTCGTGGAAGCGTGGCTGATCTGGACCAGCAGCCCGAACACCATCAGTGAAAATACGACCCACAGGAGATTGCGCGCATTGCTACGCACGTCCTGCTCGGCCGCGACCCCAGTGCGCGTCRCACGACCCAGGGAACGGGCATCCTGTAGTTTGACTTGAAGTTCGGGCATGTTCAGCGCACCTTCAAGAGAGCCAAGCTCGCGAGAGCACAAACCCCGGAAACGATCCAGGCACGAATGGTCACTGTGACCTCATGCCATGGTTTTCCCGGTCTAAAAATACCGCCCTTGACCTGCAATCCATGGTGCACGGGCGCCATGGTGAAGATGCGTTTGCCCCCACTGAACTTGAACCAAACCACCTGCAGGGCGGTCGAAAACAGGTCCGCGAAGAACACGAAGGCGATCAAGGGCAGGACCAGCTCCTGCTTGCTGACGAGCGCCATCCATGCGAGCAATCCGCCGATGGGCAAGGAGCCAGAATCGCCCATGAATACCTGGGCGGGATAGGCGTTGAACCACAGGAATCCCATGCAAGCCCCACACAGCGCGCCGCCCATGACGGCCATTTCCGAGGCGGTGGGCACATACGGAAGGTTCAGATACGAAGTCCAGTCCCAACGCCCGGTCACGTAGCAGAAAATCGTCAAGGCCAGGCCCGAGATCAACATGCAGCCGGCGGCCAAACCATCCAAGCCGTCAACGATGTTGGCCGCGTTGGATGTGCCCACGATCACCAACCAACCCAAGCCCAAAAACGCCAGGAGGCCCCACCAAGCCTGGTCGAAGGGAATCGAGAAGTCCTTGAAGAAAGGCGGATACAAGGTCAGCAAGGAATGCCGGCCCGAGGAGTAGGCGTACCAAACGAAACAGCCCAGCACGGACAGGGCCACCACGCTCTGGCCCAGAAGCTTGGACCTGGACGAGAGCCCCTTGGATCCTTTCACCGTGAGTTTTTTGTAGTCATCCACGAACCCCACCGCCGCCAAACCCGCCGTGAGCATCAAAGCCAGGATCACGTTCAGGTTGTCGAGTCGGCACCACAAAATCACGGAGCCCAACAGGCTCGCAATCAGGAAGCTGCCGCCCATGGTGGTGGTCTTGTCCTTGCCCGAAGCCTTGGCCATGGCGGCCAACTCGGGGGCATCGGTCTTGGAGGTGTCTTCGCGGAAACTATTCTTGCGCAGCCAAGCGATAGCCGGGCCGCCCATGATCATGACCAAAGCGAATGCCGTCAGGCACGCCATGGTTGTACGGAAGGAGATGTAGCCGAAGAGCTGCAGACCGAAAAGGTCGCGGAAGAGTGCAGGAATCATGTTATGCGGGTAGAGCGCCCCATTCGCTCAAGAGTTTGCTTACCAGTCGATCCAATCCGATGGCGCGGCTGCCTTTCACGAAAACCAAGTCCCCGTCGCCCAAAAGGGCGGGCAACTCGCATAAGCATGCATCCGCATCGCGCCAGGACATGAGTCCCTGGGCCGCTTGACCCGCCTCGCGCGCGCCACTCAAAACCAGTTCCGCATGCTGCCCCACCGCCACGAGCCAATCGATGCCCGCTTCGGCCACTTGGCGTCCCAGCTCCCGGTGGCAGGCATCCGAACGCTCGCCGAGTTCCAGCATGTCCCCTACCACCATCACCCGACGGCGGTGGCCGTGCATGCCGGCCAGTTGGCAAACGCCAGCCCGCGCGGACAAGGGGTTGGCGTTGTAGCTGTCGTCCACCACGGTCAAACCGCCCACGCGGTGCATTTGCATGCGGCCTTGGGCCCCACAGAGATGACCGATCGCAGGCAATACCTGCGCGATGGAATGACCGAGTCCATGCACCGCGGCCAGGGCGGCCAACAGGTTTTGGACCATGTGCGCCCCCAGGAACGGCGCACTCACCCGCAGCGGCTTGGCCAATCCGGGCGCTTCCAGAACAAAACTCGTGCTGCCGTTTTCGAAGTGCAGCTCGCTGGCGCAAACCAGGGCGTCGCCGTTCATGCCGAAGGTCAAAATACGCGCGAGGGTCTTGGCCTTGAGGCGCGGGGTGAAAGAGCAATCCGCGTTGAGCACGCAGAAGTCCTCGGGAGCAAGGCCCGTCACCAGGGCTTCTTTTTCAGCGGCCACACCTTGGGTGCTGCCGAGACCGGCCAGGTGCGAGTCCCCGATGTTCGTGACGATGGCCCCATTCGGTCGCGCGATGCGGCACAGGTTGGCGATCTCGCCCGGCGCATTGGTGCCCAACTCAACCACGCACACATCCGAATGTTCCGGGGCRCGCAAGAGCGTCAGGGGCACRCCRATGTCGTTRTTGAAWGAAGCCGGGCTGCCGTAGACCTTGCAGATCGAATCGAGCAGTTGGATCAGRATCYCTTTGGTGCTGGTCTTGCCGCAGGAACCGGTGATGCCGACCACCGCRCGATCGCGCGTWCCGTCGGAACGCTTCCARCGGGATCGATACCARCGRGCCAGGTCGCCGAGGGCGCGCCTAGGATCGGGRTGTTCYGCAACGGGGGCYGAGCCAGCCAAAAGGGCGGCATCCGCCTTGCGCACCAACGCGCCCGCMGCTCCGGCTTGCAAAGCTCCGGCCGCAAAACCATCCCCRTCAAAATTGGGCCCGGACAGGGAGACGAAGAGCTCGCCSCCGYCCAAGGTACGGGTGTCGCTGGARATYCCCTGGAAYAGGGCTCGCCTGGAACCCGCCACGTGGCGCGCACCGGTAGCCGCCAGCAGGTCCTCAAARGTCACTCCCCTCATGAGCACAGCTCCTGGGCCACCAAGCGATCGTCAAATTCAATCACCCCGGCAGCCGAGGTTTGAGTGGTTTCGTGGCCCTTGCCAGCGATCAGGATCAAGTCCTCAGGCTGGGCCATTTCGACCGCCTGTTGGATCGCGGCGCGGCGATCCAATTGCATATGGCAGCTAGCTCCCGCCATTTGCCCTGCGGCGCACACGCCTGCGAGAATCTGCTCGGCGATGACTTCGGGGTCCTCACCGCGGGGGTTGTCGTTGGTCACGATGATGTGGTCGGCAAGCTGGGCGGCCACGCCTCCCATCAGGGCGCGCTTGCCCGGGTCGCGATCGCCTCCGCATCCAAACACCACGAACACGCGGCCCCGTGCGGGCACTTCGCGCAGGGTATTGAGCGCATTCTGCAAGGCCTCGGGCGTGTGGGCGTAGTCCACAAAAATGCGCGGCCGATCCACGCCGGTCTGGGCCAGAAGTTCCATGCGACCGGGGGCGGTTTTGACCCGCGCCAAGTCCTCGAGCAACTGGGACTCGGGCACGCCGAGCCAACGGGCGCAAGCCAAGGCCTGCAAGAGATTGCTCACGTTGTACCGACCCAAGAGGGGCACCTGGATTCCGTTCGCGTTCAAACCCAAWCCCTGCAGGTCGAAACGCGTGCCGCGCTCGACCGCTTCGATGTTGGAAGCCCAMAGATCCGCCGGCCCTTGGGTCGAGGTGGTCAAGATGCGCACACCCGCGCCGCGCACGGAACGCGCCATCATCGGGTACATGGCATCGTCTGCGTTCAAAACCGCCGCGCCGTCGTGGCCCAAGGTCTCGAACAAACGCGCCTTGGCCCGGCCGTAGGATTCCATATCCCCGTGGTAATCCAGGTGGTCGCGACTCAGGTTGGTGAACACGGCCAAGTCCACTTGGGTTCCAGCCAAACGATCCTGCTCGAGGGCGTGGGAGCTGGCCTCCATGATCAGGGTGCCGCCGCCGGCCGCGCGGTGCTCGGCCATCAGGGCTTGCAAGCGCGGAGCATCGGGGGTGGTGTGACTGGCGGGGTAGTCCTTGCCACCGGCCAGGTGGTAACCCGTGGTGCCCAGGAGCGCCGGGTCCGATGCGCCCAGAAGCGAACGCAGCATGTGCGCCGTGGTGGTCTTGCCATTGGTGCCGGTGATCGCGACCACTTCCAGGTCCAAAGACGGCTCCCCATGCACGAGGCTGGCGCATTCTCCAGCGACCTTACGGGCCTGGGCGTGCCTCCACTGGGGCAGGTCACTGGGGACCGACGGCGCGGTTCCTGCGCTAACGGACTCGGGCAGCAAGAGCGCCACTGCGCCGTTGGCCTCGGCCTGCTTCACATAGGCCAGCCCGTCCCCCGTCACGCCAGGCAGCGCCACGAAAAGATCCCCGGCCCGGACCTGTCGAGAATCCAGCTGGACCCCCGTGATTTGAATTGTTGAGTGAGCGTTTTTCGGACTCGTCAAAGCCCCCCCAAAACGCTCCACCCAGTCGATCAGTTGATTCATGCTTTATCGTCCCCCCTGTTCGATAATGGCCCAACTTGCATCCCCCTCCTCCAACCAAGGCAAATCGTATTCTCCGAAGGCATCCTCAGGCAATTGGGGAACCGACAAAGTCAGGTCCCGTCCCGTTTCCGCAGATAGGCCCAAGGCGCGGCGCAAAAGCAGGATGGCGCTCGTGCCCGCCACGTCCGCTCCGAACTTCTTCTTGGAACGCGCGTCGTCCACCACGACCAGGGTCAAAATGGTGGGTCCGTCCTCCGTGAGGCGCCCGATGGCGCACATGGATGCGGTGTAACAGGTCGGCTTCCTGCCCTTGTGCAGACGTTGGCCTCTCAAGCTCTTGTAGCAGGCGCGCGAGCACGAGGTCTTGGCCTCTTTATGATCCGCAGCGTGTTGCAATTCCACGTGGATACAGACCTCGGTTTTGACTTTCTCGGTAGTGCCGGTCTTGGTGCCCAGGTAAGCGAATTCGGGGCATACCTCGGGGTTGGCCACGCGCCTGCCGGTGCCCACCTGGGCGCCGATCTCCATCATATCGAGCACCTGCTCACAGGCCTTAGCGGACAGCACCCTCCGGCGCCCCCCGCGATCGAAGGAGTGGGACTTTTCGCCCTGGTAGACCGCATCTACCAGGCTCAAAGGCAGAAATTCGCCGCCCCGGGCCAAGGTCGCCAGGCCCTGGGCATGCTGCCACAGGGTGACCCCCAGCTCGTGGCCAAAACAGATCGAAGCGTGGGTATTGACCCGGCTCCAAGTGCCTTTCTTCAAAGGCGGTAGGTAGCCCACGCCCTCGGATCCCAGGCCCACGCCCGGGCGAGAACCGTATCCCATGTCCACCAACAGGCCGCGCAGGTCCTTGGGGTCCAGCCGCAAGCCGATCTGGACCAAGACGGCGTTCACGGACAAGGCCAAGCCCATGCGCGCTTCGATTTCCGGCTCCCTGGGCGCTCCCAAGGCTTCCTTGATCGTTCGCCAACTGCGACCCTCGCGAACCACCAAGCCGTTCGGGTAGAAGGTCTTAAAGCTAGTGTCCGGGGCCACGACCCCGCGGTCCAAGGCTGCAGCCATGACCACGGCTTTAAAGGTAGATCCCGGGGTGAATACGTGTTGCGTGGGGAGAAAGCGTCCCCCCTCATAGGCCTGCATGCCATCCACGGCCAGCACGCGGCCGGTCTCCACGTCCAGGCAGATGCCCATGGCGATGGCCGGGTCGAATTCATCCATGACGCGCTGCAATTCGGTGTGCAACTCGAATTGCAATTGCGCGTCCAGGGTGGTGTGCAACTCGAGCGGCGCATCGGCCAGGCTCGCGTCCTGATAGTAGTCCGCCACCTCGCGGTCGGGCCAGCGCACGCGCCGATCCCGGGCCAGTCGCCGGCTACGAACCGTATAGGTGCGCGTCTCTTGGCTCCACGCTTCGGCCACGCCCGAGTCCTCCAGGATGGTTTGGCACAAACGCTCCAAACCGCTCCAAGGCTTCCACTGCCGCGCCAACTCGGAAGCGCGCGCTTGCACCGGATCGCCCGCCTCGTCCCAGGGCAACAGGTGCGGTGACTTGTCCCGGTCGCGCAGGGCTTGGGCCTGGGCATCCTCCTCACCGAGCACGCCCCAATGGCCGAGCACGGCGAAGGGGTCCACGGCGCCGGGGGCGGTCTCCCCCATGGCGGTCATTTGCAGCGGGTCCTCGCGCACGGGTTGGAAGCGCCGCATGCTGGGCTTCAGTTGGATCTGCCAGGGCGATACGGTCTCCCTGCGCAGCAGCTGCGCGACACCGTGGGCCATGTTGGGCTCCACCCCCTTGGCCAGGGAGCGGTAGGTCGTCGGGCAGAGTTCGGCCCAGATGGCATTGCGCAGGAAAGCGCGCCGGTCGTAGGCATTCAGCCGCTGCATGTCCTCCTGCACATCCTCGGGCAAACCAGCTTGCGTCACGAGTTGGCCTAGATCGCGCAGGATCTTGTTCGTCCAACGCTCCGGGCGCTCGGCGGACTTCTCACTCATGTGGCGCAAGCGCTCGCCCAGGTCCAAGACCACTTCGGGCTGCCAAGCCAGGGTGGCGTGGCGCCTTCCGGGCAGAACGACCCAACTCCAACCGTGCATGGATACGGGATCCGCATCGGCATCGAGCGAGCCAGTTTTTAGCCACTCTTGCACGCGGCGGGCCGCCTGTGAGTCAAAACGCAGGAGTTTCGGTCGATCCGGAATCAGAAAGCCGGTGTCCCCGTCCACGCCCTTGGGCAGCAGGCGCTCCAGCACTTCTTCCGTGGACAATTCCAGGGCTTCGCCCAGGGCCTCCGCCATGTGTCGCGGCGTATGGCTGCGCCATAGCGAACGGGGCGAGACGCTGATATCGAAGCACTCCATGGACAAGGCCATGGCTTGGCCGTCGCGATCAAACAATTCGAAGGAGGAACGCGGGGCGGCCTTGACCACCATGGCATCGGGCTGCTCACCTTCGGCCCGCACGGCCAACTGAATCGAACGGCCAGTGACCATCACCATGATCAGCAGAATAAACCTCTGTACGATTTTGCGAGCCACGAGCATGGACCTGTGCAGGTCCGCTTCATTTCCACCCGAAGGCCCCATCACTGGGTCCCCTTGCCGGTCTCGCTTTGCCCTTTGTCTAGACCCATACGCAGGGCTTCATCGGCGCTCGAAGCCTGCCATTCGTATTCGCTCAAGCGGCAGCGCAATCCTGAAATCCGGCGTTCGTACCACTCGACCTCGACTTGTGCTTTGTTCAGTTCCGCGCCCTTGTCAAAGTTCTGGGCCTGGATAGAACAGGTCCAGCAGCCCACCGCAAAAGCTAAGGAGGAGAGCAAAAGGGAGAGGGCACCGCGCTTCATGGCCTGGGTGTCTCCTCGACCTCGGGAGCCAGGGGCTCCTGGCTTGCGCCCTCACTGCGGATGCGTCGCACGCCGCGCAGGCGTGCGGAGCGGGAGCGCGGATTGCTGCGAATTTCCTCGCGCGAAGCGGCGAACCCTTTTTTACTCAAGAGCTCCCAACGGCCTTCCTTAGCCCCTTCCGCCATGTATTTCTTAACCACGGCGTCCTCGCCGGAGTGAAAGGTGATGACCGCCAAAACGCCATCGTGGGCCAAGCAATCCTCTGCGGCTTGCAGGCCGGAGATCAGCTCGTCGCCCTCCGAATTGACGGCTCGACGTAGCGCTTGAAACACTTTGGTGCCCGGATGGGTGCGTCCGCCGCTACCCACGGTGGCTACGATCAGCTCAGCCAAAACCCCGGTACGCTTGAAGGGCACGCGCTGGCGGGCCTTCACAATAGCGGCTGCGATCGGGCGCGAGCGATGCTCGTCGGCCTCCTTATAAAACAGATCGGCGAGCTGTGCTTCACTCCAGCCGTTCACGATATCCGCAGCCATAAGCTCCCGGCTGGGATCCATACGCATGTCCAAAGGGCCATCGGCAGAGAAGGAAAAACCGCGTGACGGCCGATCGAGTTGGAGGGAGCTGACGCCCACATCCATTAACCACCCGATCGGCCTATCACAACGGAGTTTGCGCAAGAGACGCGCAAGATTGGAGAAGCGTGCGCGCTCAAAGCGCACACGTTCCCCAAAGGGCTCAAGCCTCTCGCGGGCTAGATCCAGAATTTCTGGATCCTGGTCCGTGCCTAAAACACGAACACCCGCAAGAGCCTCAAGCAGCAGCGCTGAATGCCCCCCGGCACCCAGCGTGGCATCCACGATCAGACCAGAAGCTTTCAAAGAGTCAGATCTACCCCCCAGCAGACTGACTACCTCTTGGCCTAAGACCGGGATGTGCACCGAAGAAGCTCTGTCAACCATGACAGGTGCCTCCTTTGTGTTCTTGAATCGATTGGAAGGTACGCATGTCGAGATTACGACCGTCCCCCATCGGTTCCGAGCGCTCCGGAGAGGAGCTGCTCCAATTCGTCGAAGCCGGCTTCTTCGTCGCCGCCTTCCACCTGGCAGAAAGCTGTCCAGCGATCCGCCGACCAGATTTCAATGCGATCCATGACGCCAACCATGACCACGTCCTTGGAGATGCCCGCCATCGCGACCAACTTTGCCGGTAGCAGCAGGCGGCCGGAGCCGTCCAAGGTGATGCGCTGGGAGACGCTGAAGATCAGGCGCTGCAAGCGCAGGGCCTCTTTGGGGGCAAAAGCCTCGGTGTTGAGGCGCTGAATGGCCCGGTTGAAGCCCTTCTCCGGGAAAAGGTACAGGCAACCGTCCAAACCCCGCGTCAGGACCGCCACACGGCTGCCTTGACTGTCCATGGGAAGGCCCTGCTGGAAGCGTTTGGGCACAAAAACCCGCTTCTTGCTATCTACAGAGTGGTTGGACTCCCCGCAGAAGACGAATCCGTCTCCCTCGGTGGATGTCACTGCATCCTCGGTCCACTCTGATCCCTTTTGCCCCATGCAGGTATCTTTTCGCCCCACCGCCCCCGACACAAGCACCCACCCGGAAAATTGACGAGCCTTGCGTGTAAGCGACTTCCTAGTGCCAAAACTCGGCCTTCCACCCCTTGTGGGGTTAGACTGTGAGCCCCCTAGATATGGGGGGCCTTTCACACAAATTGGCCTAAAGCCCCCTTTTAGGGCCGAGGACCTGGACCCCATTTCGGGGAAGACCGGTCTCCATAATCCAAGAATCAAACCAAAGGCAAGGCGCGAGCATCGCGCCGCGCACCGGGTACTTGCGGCCCGCGATTCCATCTAATTTCCTTAGAACCATGAATTCTTATTCATCCGACGGGGATCCCCCCGAAGGATCCGACCCATCAGCAGTCAGGCCTTTCGCCGAATTCCCCCCCATCCCCCCGGACGAGGAGCTCAAGGAGCTCTTTTCCGAGCTCTTCCTTCAACTACACAATCAAGCACGCCGCTCCATGGGCGGGGATTCGGCCGGGCATACCCTGCAACCCACGGCCCTGGTCAGCGAAGCCTACTTGCGCCTGCAAAAGAGCGGCTCGAGCCAATGGGACAACCGTGACCAATTCCTATTGATCGCGGCGCGCGCGATGCGCTGCGTGTTGGTGGACCACTTCCGGGCGAAGTTCGCCCTGAAGCGCGGCGGCAACAAAGCCGACCTGGACGTGGAGCTCATCGCAGCCCCCTTCGAGGAACTCTCCCTGGACCTGGACGCCTTGGACTTGGCCCTCACCAAGCTTGAGAAGTCGGAACCGCAAATGGCGCAAGCCGTTCAACTGCGCTTCTTTGTGGGCACTTCCATGGACGAGGTGGCGCGCCTCCTGGGCATGCCCCTGCGCACGCTCGAGCGCCGCATGACCATCGTCCGGGCTTGGCTGCACACCGAAATTTCCAAATGACCGACAAGCCGATGGATTGGGAAGCGATCTACAGCCTGGTGGATCTCGCGCGAGAGCTGCCGCCGGCCGAACGCGAGGCCTACCTGGAAACCTCATGCAAGGGCGACGAAAGCCTGCGCGAGCAGGTTCGCAAAATCCTGGGTGCCGAGGTGCACAGCAAATTCCTCGAGCCCCCCTCCCGTCACGGGCCAGGCCTCTTCGGTGGAGGTTTGCAAGGCAAGCGCATGGGCCGCTACCAACTCGAGAGGGAGATCGCCCGCGGCGGCATGGGCGTCATCTACCTGGCCAACGAAATACAAGACGAGCACTCCAGCGCGCACGAGCAAGCGTTCCAGGGTGAACAGGTGGTGGTCAAAGTGCTGCCCCAAATCCAGCGCACCAAACCCGAGATCTTTGCGCGCTTCCAGCGCGAAGCCGAAGCCGCGTCCCAGCTCCAACACCCCCACGCCCTTAGGGTTTTGGGCTCCGGCGAAACCGAGGGCGTGGCCTGGTACGCCATGCCTTTCGTGGAAGGCCACGACCTGCATCAGGAGATCCGTGACCAGAAGGCGAATTCAAAACAGTGCCTGTGGCCCGCCTATGGCCGCCGAAAGTACCTCGCACGCACGGTGGAAGAGATCGCAGGCATCGCGGACGCCCTGCACGGCTACCACAGCAAAGGCATCATCCACCGGGACATCAAACCGCGCAACCTGCTGCTCAATCTCAGCGGGCACCTGATGCTAGCGGACTTCGGCCTGGCCAAGATCTCCGACCTGGAAACCCTGACCCAGCTCGGCGCGGTGCAAGGCACGCCCCACTACATGAGTCCGGAGCAAACGCGCATCATGCGCACGCCCATCGATCAGCGCACGGACATCTATTCACTCTGCGTGGTGCTGTACGAATTGCTCGCCCTCACGCGCCCCTACGAAGCGAAATCCGCCGACGT
>JAESRM010000240.1 GCA_016764635.1 Planctomycetota bacterium | reverse complement strand
TGCGGCCTCTGCATACAAGTCTGCCCCCACGACTCGCTCATTTCCAGCGGCCCCGACTCCTGGCTCAGCCTGGGCACACCCCAAGTCATCGCGCGAGAAAACCCCTGCCGGGTTTGCCAGCGGGAAGAGAGTGATGCTCTGCAATGCATCGAAATTTGCCCCACCGACGCGCTCAAAGCGGTCGACGGGTGGGATGAAGTTCGCATGGGCGTCGCAATCATCGACCGCGATCGGTGCTTTGCATTCAACGGGACCACCTGCCGCGCCTGTTGGCACGCCTGCCCCTTACCGGATCAAGCCATCAAACTCAATGCGCTGATGAGGCCCGTGGTGGATGAGGAATACTGCCTCGGTTGCGGCATGTGCACCTACGCCTGCCTGACCGAAGAAACCTCCATACCTATCGTGCCCATGCAGGACTTCAAATCTGGGTCTCCCACCCATATTGGGGAGGGAACAGCATGAAGACCCTGAACTCAAACACCCGTTGGAATTGGGCGCGGCGCCTCACGGCGCTTTCGTTCATGGGGTTGCTCGTGGCGGGTCGCGATGGGGATTGGTCCTTCTTCAAAGGGTCTACCGCAGCGTCAGAAACCATGGGTAAGGTGCCGTTGGTCGACCCGCTGGCTGCGATAGAAGTGGCCCTGGCCCAGCGCTCTTTTGCGGGCGAACTTTGGCTCGGCGCAGGCATCCTCGTGGGCGTTGCTCTGATCCTGGGCCCCATATTCTGCGGTTGGATTTGCCCCTTGGGGTTCCTGATGGACCTCACGCAATCCGTCCGTAACACCCTGCAAAAGCGCGTCTTCAAGAAGCACTTTGTACTGCCGGATTGGAGCCTACCTCGAGGGACCCGAGCCGCGGTTCTAATCGCGACACTCGCCTTCGCTCTGGTGGCGCAAGTCCCCCTATTCCAGGCCTTGTCTCCGATCCACATGGTCGCGCGAGCTCTGATTGTCACGCTAGACGGGGCCGCTCTCGTCATCCTGGCCCTGCTGCTCGTCGAATTCGTCGCGCCGAGGCTTTGGTGCCGATCCCTCTGCCCCCTGGGAGCCACGTACGCCATTCTTGGCCGCTTCGCCCCATTCAGGGTCCGCATCCACCCCGAACGCGCCGGCCAAATCCGCTGCTCACGTTGCGAGGTTGCCTGCCCCATGGGAATTCGCGTCATGGGCGATCACACCCTCGCCGGACATGAGTCGGTTTCCGATCCCTCCTGCACCCGCTGTGGCGCATGCATCGACACCTGCCCCAACAGTGTCCTGCGCTTGGGTTTCAGCAAAACTGCGGGAGTGACAACAAAGCCTGCATGTGAACTTTGCGGCCTTACCTCAAAGTCGACATAGGCTGCACGCGGGAGCCCCGCGTGCAATAGACCGGAGCCCGCAGGGTTGCGCTTGGCAACTCTGCGGGCTCCGCTAGAAATGAAGTTTGGGTCGCGAACCCAGAAGACTACTTCAAGTGCTTCTTCACGTAGGTGGTCCAGTTCTCTTCGAACTCATCCAGATCGATGGGGCCCCAGGAAGCATCCATAGCGGCTTTCCAAATCTTCTTCTTGGCCTTCTCTTTCTTGGAGTGGTCCCGGAAGAGCTGGCCGTTGGAGATTTTTTTGAGTTCGGCGTCTACAACTTCCTCGACCGTCTTGCCGCCCTCTGACTTCTTCCCTTTCTTCTTGCGCGCCTCGCGTTGGGAAGTTTCGTCCGAGATCATCTCCTTCCTGCGGACCTCACGTTGCTTGGCGTAGGCCGCATCGTAGCCCTCATTGAGGGTCTTGATGTAGTTGGGGAGGATGTTGGCGTATTCCTTCTTCCAAACCTTGCCGGGCACTTTGCCCAGGGTTCCCTGGCGCAACATGTAGATGATCGACCAGGATTGGGAGTAGCAAGAAACTCCGCTCGGTCCTTGGGTCTGCCACTGGCGATGGCTGAAGTTCAAGTGATCCTCGAGCGGCGCGTACGTTTCCGTGCGAACCATCTCCCTGATAACGCCCAAGCGGCCCAGACCTGCAGGCATCTTGGGAGTGATGATCATGGAAGACTGCTTGCTGCGGCCCATCTTGGCTCCGCCGTAGTAGTCGCCGTGGCCTTCGTCAAACCAACGGTGGGCTTCGGACTCCTGGAACAGGAAGTGGCAGTATTGGTGGAAGGCTTCGTGACTCATGACCGCAAAAGTCGAGTTGCGGTTCGTGTTCTTGCCGTCATACAGAACCAGCTCGGTTGTCGCGGGGCTGAACCAACCAGCGACTCCCCGACCCGTGTCCCCATAGGAGTGAAAGACCGCTTCCGTCCCGCATACACGCACAACGGAAACGTGCTCAATGGGCGTGGCGGGCGGAAAGTCGCGCTCATAAAGGTCACGGGATTTCTCCAGTCGGGCGATCACCTTAGCGATGAAGTCCTTGTCGTCGCTGTCCGTTTTGATGATGTAGCGCTTGCTGGGCGTGGCCACCGCATGCCAGCCGCCGGTCGCGCGCTCGTCTTGGTCGTAGAACTCCACGAGTTCCTCATACGACATGCTGGAGTTGAGCTTCTTGGCCTCGGTGCGCTCCATCAACTGGAATGTCTTGGCCGACTTTTTGAAAACTTTGACCCACTTCTTAGCGCGTTGGTCGGGAAGGACGTTGACCATGTGCACATGGGCATCGTCGAGTATGAAAGTCCAAGCATCGATCATGACCGGCACATTACCGCCGCCTTTGGCGAGCCATTGACGGTGACGTCCCATGAACCCCTTGCGGATTTTCACTTCTTTGTCCAGGGTGGGCTTGTCAGCTTTGACCCCCGCGTATCGGCTCTCAAGATACTGCCCGAGACTTGTGCGCTTGAATTCGCGAGTCACTGTGGCTCCCTCTTCAATCTTGCCGCGAATCGCTTGCTTCTTCTCAACCATGCGTAGCAAGGTGAAGTCCGCATCCATGCTGGATGCGCCGAAACCCTCAACCTTGATGGACATGTTCTTGCCCGTCCCTTTCGCGATCAAGCCAAACTCTTTCTGGTCTGATTTGGGCGGTACMAGGTCGTAGCCAATGACCGGCTTGAAGCGGAAACCATACTCACTTTGCTCAAAGTACTTCTTTGAGACTTTTTGTGCGGATGCGATGGGCGCGAATGCCGCGAAGCACACGGCGCTCAGAACTAACAGGATAAATCGTGATGCAGAATTCATAGATGTGACCTTTGTGCAAGGGACCACTGTGTTTGGGCTGCCCATAGTACCCTAAGAGCCGAATCCGATGATCGTATTGCGACCGGTTAGTGTCGGGGTTCCGTCGCATGAAACCGAGCCTAACCCAAGGAGATGTACGCTAAGTGCGAGTAGCGGACTTGGATGCAATCCAAACTTCAACCGCCATTACGAGGCGCTTGGCCACGTATTTCTTGGTTTTGCCGAGCCACTCCTGCTGGTCGCCATCCCGAGCGATCAACGTCACCGAGGTGGAATCCGCGTTGAGCGCGGCGGCCCCATTGAGCGCGATGAAGTCCGTATTCTTACGCTGCATTTTCCCAAAGGCCCGGCGCAGACCATCGGAAGTCTCGAGGGCGAACCCCATGACGCAGCGATCCCCTTTCCGTTTCCCGACCGTGGCCAGCAAATCAGGATTCTCCACAAGGGCCAATCCCACTTCTTGGCCTGGCTTGGATGGGTCCTTCTTCCACTTACCACTGCGCTTTCTGGCGGGTCGATAGTCGGCCACAGCAGCCGCCATGATGAGGCCGTCAGCATCTTCAAAAGCCAACTTGAGCGCAGCCAACATGTCGCGAGCGCTGACCACATCCACGCGGTCGACACCGGCTGGAGTTTCCTGGTGCACGGGCCCAGCGATCAAGGTCACGCGGTGTCCTTTCTTGGCAGCTTCCTCTGCGATGGCGAAGCCCATTTTGCCGCTGGACTCGTTGCTCAAATAGCGCACGGGATCGATGTGCTCCCGGGTCGGCCCGGCGGTGACCACCAGGTGCAGCTGCGCCTTGGTTTTGGCCTTGCGCGCCACTAGGCGAACCAGGCGAGGACGTGGGCGGCAATTTCCTGGGGCTCGGCCATGCGGCCTTGGCCCTGTTCTCCACATGCCGTGTGCCCTTCGCCCGGGTCGACAACCTGCCAGCCGTCCGTGCGCAGTTGCTTGAGGTTGCGCTGAACCGCAGGAGCCTCGAGCATGGTCGGATTCATGGCCGGGCACATCAAACGCGGCTTGTCGGCTTCGAATGCGAGCTGCACGGTGGTCAACAGATCGTTGGCGAAGCCGTGGCTGGTGCGCGCCATCCAATCGGCGGTGGCAGGAGCCACGATCAAGGCCTCACCCCAGCGGGCCAGGTCGATGTGATCCATGGCGCCCTTGCGATCCGTGCCCCATTCGCTGACATGGGCGGATTGGCCGGTGACTGCCTCGAACAGCTGGGGGTTGATGAGCTTGGCAGCATTCTCGGTGAGGATGCAGCGCACGGACAGGCCAGCCTGGGTCAACTTGCTGGCCAAGTCGCATGACTTGTAGAGGGCGACGGACGCGCTCACTCCGAGCAGGATCTGCTTCATGATGTGGCTCCTTCGGTTCCGGCAGGGGTGTCGAGGCCAGCGATGACCCGGACATCGGCCACGGCAATGTTCAAGTCGTCGTTGACGACCACGTGATCGTAGCGGTGGCGCTCGCGGTACTCGTCTTCGGCTTTACCAAGGCGGCGTTCCAAGGACTCGGGAGTCTCGGACCCTCGGCCCCTAAGCCGCGCTTCAAGTTCTTCCATGCTCGGCGGTGCGATGAATACATAGATGCCGGGTTCCGCCCCCGCGAGCAGCTGCATGGCTCCTTGCACGTCGATTTCAACCAGGTAAACGAAACCCTTGGCGATCGCTTCCTGCATGGGCTCACGCAGGGTGCCATACAGATTCCCGTACACCTCGGCTGACTCTAGGAACGCGCCCGTGGCTCTTTTTTCGCGGAATTCCTCCACGCTGAGGAAGTAATAATCGCGCCCATCCACCTCGCCTTCGCGCTTGGTGCGCGTGGTGGCTGAGACGGAAAATACCACGCGGGGATCTTCCAGCAGCCGCTTACAGATCGTGCTTTTGCCACTGCCGGAGGGACCCGAGATCAGGAGCATGGTGCCTTGGGTTGTTTCGTCCCGTGTCATCGACTTCTACTCTACGTTTTGTACCTGCTCGCGCATGCGTTCGATGCAAGCTTTGAGCTCAACCACATAGTGAGCTGTCTTTGCATCCGAGCATTTGGAGCCAATGGTGTTCGCTTCCCGCATAAATTCCTGAGCGAGGAAGTCCAACTTGCGGCCGACCGCTCCGCCTTTGACCAAGAGGGAATCCAGTTGCTCCAAGTGGGCCTGCAGGCGGGCCAGTTCTTCGCTCACGTCCAAGCGGTCGGCGAGCAGGGCGACTTCCCGGGCCACATCCTTGGGGCTGATCGATTGGGAATCACCCAGCAGGTTCTGCACCCGCTGACGCAGCTTAGCCGCGTGCTCGGTGACGGCCTTGGGGCTGCGCGTGGCGATCAACTTGCGCTGCTTTTCGATGGCCTTGGCCCAAACCCGTAGGTCCTTCACCATGGCGGCGCCCTCGGTTTCGCGCATGGACTTCAGATCGACCAAGGCGGCTTTCACCGTGGCCATGATCCACTTGGCCTCTTTTGCGAGATCGCTGGACTCCTCCGTGGAGGAGAAAATCCCGGGCAGGGTGGCGATCTGGGCCAGGGTCAATGAGCCTTCGACCTTGATCGCTTTGCCGAGGGATTCCAGCTCCTTGAGGTAAGCCTTGGCGAGCTTGTGATCCAAGGTCACGCTGGTCGCGGCGGCTCCGGTCTCAAGGCTGATTTGCACCTGGACGGATCCCCTGGCCAGGGACTTCTTAAGTACGGCCTCGACTTGGGGTTCGAGGGGCGAGTGCGCGATCGGTAAGCGCACCTTGACCTGTAGATGCCGATGGTTGACCGTGCGGATTTCCACACGTGCCAAACCACCGTCGCGCTTCACTTCGGCRCTGCCGAAGCCGGTCATTGAGTGAATAGACCCTGCCATGGTCACCTCTTTTAGGTCGGCGAGGGGCGCACGAAACGCCACCCTGCCCGCACCCTATTCGCCGTTTTCGGGGGCCGGCAAGTCGATMGAGTTCGTATCGCCGCCGATGTTCGAGCTCTCGCTTTGCGTACGGTTCAGGATTGTGATGGCCAAGGCACACACGAAGAAGAYCACGGCAAYGGTGCCCGTGAACTTGTGAATGCCTGATGCCTTCACGCCGAAGGTCTGTTGACCTGCAACGCCGAGAGCATCGCCGAAGCCGCCGCCTTTGCCTTCCTGAAGYAGGATGACAACCACGAGAACGATCGCGGAGAAGACGAAGACGATGTAGAGAAGAGTAGTGAGAAGTGAGAGATCCATCGCAGAATTTGGGGTCAGCCCAGGGCGCCTTCGATAATCGGAAGGAACGATTTGGCGGCCAGGGAGGCTCCGCCKACYAGCGCGCCGTCGATATCGGGCACGCTCATGAGTTCGGAAACGTTGTCAGCTTTGACGCTGCCACCGTAGAGGATTCGTGTGGATTGCGCCCCGGAGTCGTCGAAGAGACCCCCTAGGACGCCACGTACGTATTGGTGCACCGAGGCGGCTTGCTCGGGCGTGGCGACCACGCCGGTGCCGATGGCCCAAACGGGCTCGTATGCCAGGGTGATGTGGATCAGGTCCGCGCGTGAAACGCCGGCCAAGGCCGTGGAGAGCTGCTCTGCGCACACCGCTTCGGTGCGGCCCGCTTCGCGCTCTTCAAGGGTTTCACCGATGCAAAGCACAACTTGCAAGCCCGCTTCCAAGGCGATCGCCACCTTGGCGTGGATCTGATCCAGGGTCTCGCCGTAAACATGGCGACGCTCGGAGTGACCGATCAACACGCAGGGAACCGCGACGTCCTTGAGCATGGAGACCGAGATCTCGCCGGTGTAAGCACCAGCCGCCTGCTCAGAGACGTTTTGCGCTCCAACCATGATACGAGTTCCCTCGCAGGCCTTCAGCACTTCGGGCAGATACACGGAGGGCGGAAAGAAAGCCACGTCCACGTCGCCGCGTCCCACGATGCCGGCGGACACAGCACTCACCAATGCCTGGATCGACTTGCGATCTAGGTTCATCTTCCAATTGCCTGCGATAAGCGGCTTGCGGGAGTGGCTGGGAGTGGTCACGGAATGGCTCGGGTGGGAACGGGTTCTGGGAGGCTTGCAGGCAGCACGAAACGGCCACGAATACAGGCTCCCCAAATGGACTTGGGCAGGATACTTCTTCCCCAGCCAGCCCAGAAGAGGCTGTTTGAGGGCCGAGCAGTATAGGGTGCCCCCGCAGACCCGGCAACCACCCCTGAAATTATCACCGCCCCCCCCAGGGGCCTGAAATGGGGTGTAAAAAACGCCCCCTAGGGGAGCCACCCCCTCGTCAGACCCTGAAAATCCACTTCCGAGGCAATTTGCGCCGCCCAAGCGCAGCAGAGGCCCCCTCTGAATGCAACATCCTATCGGCGTTCACGGACCAACTGAACTTCGATCTTCGTAGTTTTCCCCTCATCCATCTGCCATTCGATGGAAATCCTCGCCCCCCAATCCCTCCGCGGACTCGCTCGAACCGCCACAAATACCCTGCAGGCGTTCTTGGTGCCAACTGGCAGGTGGTCTATGTCCGCTACGAGTCCCAGGGTCTCGTTCCACACCAGGACTTTCAGCTCAACGGGCTCAGGCACGACGACTTTACCGGACAGGGGCACCTTCTCGACCTTCGGCCTTTCCTTGGCCAAGACCAGGACCTCTCGAACCTTTCCGGCTTCAATCTGAACGTTGGCAGCACCGATCCAATTGCGTCGTAGTCCGATTCTCCCGATTCCAGGCAAACTTCCACAGGGCCTGGAGGGTGCGGCGCACGGATAGCCCGAGATTAATATGCCCCAAGAAAGCTGCATGCTATTCCCGGCATCAGTCCGGCGCGGGAGGTTCATTCCAGAGCAGGATTTGGCGGCCGTTTGCATGGATCAGATGCATGACCAAGCCGGGTCCGCGGCGGTGAACTTTTGCGTTTGAGACTTCCAAGCTTAGCTCGCCCCAGTCCTCGGCTAGGACAGCCCTAAGCGGCCCGATCAGGATTCCATTGTGGGTTTTGGCACGCACGAACCACATGGGGAAGTCGGTTCGGACCCAGCGATTTTTGCTGGGCTGCCACACCACCAAATTCAGGGAGGCCACCGGTTTTGCGTCGTCGGATTCCAGGTCTAGGTGGGCTACTAAACGACCCGCTTCATCCACTTCAAAGTAAGGGCGCGCATCTTGCAGGCCGGCGAGGATTTTCTGAATACGCACACCCGCTTGGGCTTCGTCAAGACCTCTAATCACGGTCCAGTTACGCAGCATCACCGCGAACACGCCAAAACCGATGGCTCCGAGCAGACCCAAGACCAGAATCACCCGCACGAAGCGGTGGCTTTTGCTTTTCTTCTCTTTCATGGCTGGGGATCTACGGTGGCTACGGATGGCTGCCTATGGCGCGCCGACCAGGGCATTCTATGGTTTCCAGGCGAAACCCGGAGGACCCTCTGGGCATGCTTGAAAGCTGCTTGCCGCAACAGGTCCATCAATCGTATAGATTGGGCACGCCCCCTATTCTTATGAAACGACTCGCTTCCCTATTGGCCTTAGGCCAACTCGACAAATTGCCCCGCACCGGCTGGATCCAGGCTGGAGTCGCCGACCCGGAGAGTGTGGCCGGTCATGTGCTCGGGGTTTGCCACCTGGCGTTAGCCACTTGCGAATGGGTGGAACCCCGTTTGGACTTTGGCCGGGTGATGAGCCTGATCCTGGTGCATGACGCGCCCGAAGCCCTGTCTGGAGATTTGCCGCGCGCGGCATCTGCAGCCCTGCCCGGGGGCGCAAAGGCCTCCATGGAACAAACCCTAGCGGAGCGCTTACTGGCCTCCTTCCCCCCCGGGGCCGGGGGCGCTTGGACCGAATGGTGCGCCCAGACCACCCGGGAAGCTCGCTTTGCAAAGCTCTGCGATAGGGTTCAATTGGGCGTACGTTGTCTGCAATTACACAACAGCGGGCAATTGGGACTCGCCGATTTCTGGCAAGGCCTCAGCCAACTGGACGCTTCCGAGTTCCCGCCCTTGGCCAACCTTCTGGAAGAGATCCTGCAAGAGTTCCTGGAACGGGGCGCGGAAAAACGGTCCACTGTGTGACCCGCCATGCGCCCCTGGATCCACATTCCCCTCCTCATATTCCTGCTGACGCTCACGCTCAGCGGGTGGGTCCTCCTACGCGAGGTGCCCGTGGATAGAATGGGCACCGCGCCGGTTTTGGCTGCCAGCATGTCGAGCCCGTTTGGGCCGAGCCCCAACGGCGTGCTCGAAGGAATCCTCGTCGACAAACAAGGCGTGCCCCAGGCCTTCGCCGATGTCTCCACGTTGCAGGATGGCCGCGTGCTTTGGACCCACACCGATGGGGCCGGTTACTTTCGCTTGGAAGGCCTCCAAGACGGCCCCCTCGAAGTAGCGGTCATGGCGCTGAATCGCCTACCGGAAACCCTGGCCGTGTCCGGGCCCCGAACCAAGACCCAACTGACCTTGCAACTGGAGGCCACCCCAGCCCCGGTCTTGGCCAAAATGCAGGCTTCCACTTGGCGTGGGCGCATTCGCAATCCCCATGCACCCGACCAGCTCGAGGGCTTTGAAGTCTGGGTGAACCCGACCGGACCTGCTGAAGAGGTCCTCTCAGGAGTTCCGCGCAGGGCCCTGACACAAAGCGATGGCCGCTTCGAGATCCCTAGCCTGCTCCATTCTCAGTACTTTATTCAATTGCTCCCGCCCGACTCGATCGGCGCAATGGGCCCCGATCTGTTGGTTCCGATGGGGGCCACTCCCCATATCCTGGATCACGACGGAACTCCGATCACCGCCGACTTGACCTCCCTGGGAGGCCGCATCGGTGGCACGATTCTTACCGGAGCCGGCGCGCAGAAGAGCCCCGTCCCCGCCGCAATGGTCATGATCACAGCTCTCACAAAGGGTCAAGGGGACGGTGCCGTCGACAAGGTACTGCCCGCCGTACTGACCGATCGCGCGGGTCGCTGGTCCGTGGGTAACCTCAAGCCCGGACCCTACCGCGTCCGCTACCGCGGTGGCGGACAGGCTGCCGAGGCCACAATCCAGGTGGAACCCAACCAAAGCCAGACGGTGGTTTTCCCCGATTGATCGGGTTTTCCCAGGGCCATGGGCAGGCAGGGAGCACGGATGCGGCTACCCTGTGCCCATGCGGTTGATCTACCTAGATAATGCGGCCTCCACACCTGTGGATCCGACGGTGCGGGAGGCGATGCTCCCTTTCATTGAGGAGCAATTTGCCAATCCCTCGACCCGCTATGCGTCGGGTGTGCGTGCGGCAGAAGCCCTGGACAAAGCCCGTCGGCAGATTCAGCAGGCGCTCGACGCCCGTGACGACAGGGTCATCTTCACCGGCGGCGGCACAGAGACAAACAACCTCGCCATTCTTGGCGCGGCGCGCTCCCGGGGTGCAGGCCAAGTTCTCATCGGCTCCACCGAACACACTTCGGTGCGTCGCCCCGCAGAAGCACTGATTCGCGAAGGCTTCCGCGTCGAATCCTTGCCGCTCACGGACAAAGGAGCCATCGACATGGATGCCGCCCTGGCCATGGTCGGCACCGAAACCCGCGTCATAGCCCACATGTTGGTCAACAACGAGGTCGGCGCCCTCTACCGAATCGCTGAGTTTTTCCGGGCCGCCAAAGCCAAGGCACCCCATGCACACCTGCATGTGGATTGCATTCAAGGCCTCGGGAAAATCGACATCTCCCTCGACACCTTGAACGCGGACAGCATGGCCATTTCCGGCCACAAGATCCATGGACCCAAAGGCGTCGGCGCGCTGATCCTGCGCAAGGACGCTCGCTTGTTGCCGATCATTTTCGGCGGTTCCCACGAAGGTGGCTTGCGCGCAGGAACCGAAAACGTGGCGTTCATTGCAGGGTTGGCCCAGGCCGTCCGCATGGCGGTTCAATCACGTACGTCCTTCTTGAAGTCCGCCCGCCAATGCCAGGATTTACTCCTGGCCGGCTTGCAGGAACTCGACGGGGTGCTCGCCATGACCTCCGAACAAGCGGTGGATTCCATCGTTACGGTGCGCGTCCCCGGCGCGCCCGGCGAAGTCTGGCAACACCACCTGGAGGCCTACGGCCTCGAGGTCGGCGTTGGCAGCGCCTGCCAATCCAAGTCCGGCGAAATCAGCCCGGCCTTAAAAGCTCTGGGCCTCACCGATAGTGAAGCCCGCCAAGTCTTGCGCGTTTCATTCTCGCGCATGACGACTCCCGAAGATGTGCAAGCTCTCGTCGATGGACTCAAGACCTTGCACCCCAAACTCTCCCAAACCTCCACGCAAACGCCCTCCGCATCATGACTCAACTCGCACTGGAAGAACCCGACGTTTTGGTCGTACGCTACGGCGAAATCGCCCTCAAAGGCGGCAACCGGAAGAAGTACGAAAACGCACTCGCACGCATGATTAGGCGCGCATTGAAGTCGATCGGCACTGCCAAGGTCAGCGTGGTACACGGGCGCATTTACGTCTATCCCGAAGAGCGCGCCATGCGCATGGCCAAGCGCACAGCCGAAGTGTTTGGCGTCAAGAACGTATCCCCCGCTTGGGCCGTGGAAGCCACCTTCGAATCCATCGTGGCCAGCGCCAAGCCCCTGGTCGATGACCTGGTGGCTCGCAAGGCCGGCTCGACTCCGATCACCTTCCGCGTGCGCGCCAAGCGCGCGGACAAGCGCTTCCCCATGACCTCCATCGAACTGGAGCGCGCCGTGGCGGAAGCCGTCTTGCCCTCTCCTGAATTCGTCAAGGTCGACCTGCGCAACCCCCAATTCGAGCTCGGCATCGAAGTTCGCGGCAAGGAGAACTACGTTTTCCTGGAGCGCCTCAAGGGCCCCGGTGGATTGCCGGTGGGCACCTCCGGTCGCGGTCTCTGCCTGCTTTCGGGCGGCATCGACTCCCCGGTCGCCGCCTGGCTCGGCATGCGCCGCGGCCTCTCCATGGGTTTCGTCTCCTTCCACTCCTCGCCCTACCTGGGCGAAGGATCAAACGCAAAGTCGCCGACCTGGCCCGGGCCGTCGCGCGCTACCAAGGC
>JAESRM010000119.1 GCA_016764635.1 Planctomycetota bacterium | reverse complement strand
ATGAGAAGTCAAAAAAGATTCTTATCAAAATGCTTCGGACTTTAAAGAAATCCCCTTTCAAACACTTTAACAAAGCAAGTCTTAAATCCTCTAAAATGGTCTTGCGCTGACTCCAACCATTTACGTTTCCGACGGTCAAGCGCTGCAGGCCTGCGAGAGTGATGCCGAACCAAACCCAGGTACCCTTTTTGTGGGTCAGCATGCAGCTGGCAGTCTTATTGAAGGCGGTACCGGTTTGGCTTGTACTCGCTACTCCAGTTTTGAGGTCGTAGGGCGTGTACGAAGGGATCATCACATTGCTGCCCACCATCAGGTGGTCTTCTGTGACGGCCAGCAGGCGGGCGGGCAAGTACTTCGGGATGAGATCGCCTTGGGGGAGCGGGTTCTTCGGGATCTCAATGGGGACCTTTATATGGGTCCAGTCGACGTCGCGGCTCTTCAGATCGATGGCCGTGAGCGTGCCCCATGTTCGGGTGAATACCTGGGTCCCGTCCCGGCTGGCGATCATGTCGATCAAGGGCGTCTCATCGGTAAAGACGGTCTCAGGAACGGGAGCTTGGGGGGCCACTTGCAGGGCAAGGGCCAGGGCGAATGAAAGCAGCATGGGCCCATTCTCGGGGGGCGGGCTGCCCAGGGGCAAGTAAAATGCTGGCTGACCGGCCCTTGCAGCCCCCATGGGGCACAGCGTGTAGGTCGGGGACTAAGAGCCTTGGCTCAGGCCCGTCAATCGGTGCACGGCCTCGACGATTAGCCGCAGGGCATCATCCGAGAGACGGGCATTGTGTCCGAGGCCTACGATTTGAATCCAGACCTTTGGAGAGCCGGACAAGGACTCGYGAAGTTTGATGGCGTGGCGGATGGGAACGACCCTATCCGTGGTTCCATGCAGTTGTATGACGGGGCCTTGGAAGCTCCGTAGGCAAGCGATCGAGTCGTAGCGATTGCGCATCAGCAAGGACACGGGAACCCAGGGGTAGTGCCCCGCGGCTACCGCGACCAAACTATCGAAGGTTCGCTCGAGGATAAGCGCTTGTGCACCGCCATCGGAGACCAGTGCGGCGGCTACGCCTCCACCGAGGCTGCGGCCGTAGAGCATGATTTGGTGGGGCTGCAAACCATACCGGTCGCAGAGGAAAGTCCGCGCGGCTTGCGCGTCCGCGATGACGCTGGATTCGGTGGGGGTGTGGTCCTGGTTGTCAAAACCCCGAAATTCAGCCGCAAGTACGTGGGCGTCGAAGGCCTCGCCCAAGCGCTGGATTTTTGCATTTAGCCAGACGGACCGGGTTCCGTTTCCATGCAGGTAGAGAAGGGTATTTTTTGCACCCGGCCTATCGAGCAGTCGGCCTGTTGTGGTTTCCCCATTCTCTGTCGGGTACGAAACAGTGGCCACGGAAGAATGGTCGGCAGGGGAGGCCTCGGGCAAGAACGCGCCGGGGTAGACCAGCCGGGCTTCGAATAGGACCAGCGCCAGCAAGATCAAGCCATAGGCGACGGCAATGATGCGCAACGTGCGCCGGGCCATGCGCGCCAGAAAGGTTCCCTCGGTTCGAATGGGTTTCATGCCTTGCAGTCTGCGGAAGATTCTAATCGCATTCAATCAGTGCACATTAATTGACATGGTTTTGGTGCGCTTTGATGCTTGTTAGAATGCGAATCAATCGCATGTAGAGGCTCTTCGCAGTGTCCAATTTGCATTCCCAGCGTAGTGGAATTGCGTTGAGAGCGCAGGGGARSRSGAGNGCGRGKRMAGSGGNTCKGNAWGWKKRCTWWGTTTCCCGTAGCTGGACGTATTGCGGACTGTCTTTGACGCGCATCAAGCTAACGCATGACGGCGCGATAACTCTCGCGGAAGGGCTCCGATAAAGGAGTACGCTGACTTCCGAAATCAGTGAAAACCATGAAGGTCATCATCCCCCTTGTGTTCATCGCCTTAGCGATTTGGTTCTTAGCCCTAAGCAGCCCTGCAGAGATTCCGATCCCGCAGCAAGCCGAATTCGATCGTGCGGACCTAGAGGTCGTCGCGCAACGAACGGAATTCCCCGACCCACCGTTGATCGAAAACGCGGGTCTACAAATGACATGTGTCGAATGCCATTCGATCTTTGATTCCTCGGGTGAGGGCAATACGGCCCAACGGCAGCAGCATCTGCATATCGTGCTGAATCACGGCATGAACGCCTCCTGCTACAACTGTCACTCCAACGAGAATCGCAACAAGTTGATCTTGAAGGATGGTTCTGAGCTGGGCTACAGCCAGGTGCAAAACCTGTGTGCCTCGTGTCACGGACCGACCTTCCGCGATTGGGAGAAAGGCATTCACGGGCGCACCAACGGCTATTGGGACGCAACCAAAGGCGAGCAAACCCGGTTGGTTTGCACCCAGTGCCACGACCCGCATTCGCCGGCCTTCGGCAAGCTCAAACCCTTGCCGGGACCCAACACCCTACGCATGCGTGGCGGCGGTCCCCCGGATCCTGATTACAAGCACTCCAAGAAACACAATCCCCTAATCCTGAAACCTCTAAACAGCCCCGAGGGGGAATCCTCCCATGAGTGAGTCAAGAAACAACGAAGTCACGCCTCCTGATTTGGACCGACGTAGCTTCCTGCGCGGGGGCTTGTCTGTGGCCGCTGGGATGGGGGCCTTTGTGGCGGCCTTGAAGCCCCTCGCGGACATGGACCCGGMTGACATCCCCTCCCTGGATGGCTTCTTGCAGAAGCACTACAAGGAGATGAATGAGCAGGACATGGAGGCGGCGCTCAAGCGCATCGCTGACAAAGTTCAGGCCCGTTGGGACGTGGTGCCCAATGTGCGGGATATCCGACCCGAAGAAGGCGTTGAATTTGTCTATGCGCTCAATCTCTCACGCTGCATCGGCTGCCGGCGTTGCGTGCATGCCTGCGTTGAAGAGAACAACCAAAGTCGTTCCCCCGAAATCCAGTACATCCGCGTGCTTGAAATGCCGCGCGGAACCTTGGATCCGGAGAAGGGCAACCACCACTACGATCGGCCGCAGGTGCCTTCCGACGATCACTTCTATATGCCGATTCAGTGCCACCAGTGCGAGAATCCGCCCTGTGTCAAGGTCTGCCCGGTGGAAGCCACCTGGACCGAACCCGACGGCATCACCGTGGTCGATTACGACTGGTGCATCGGTTGCCGCTATTGCGAAGCTGCTTGCCCGTATTGGGCGCGCCGCTTCAACTTCACCAAGCCTGAGATTCCCAAGGAAGAGCTGAATACGGAGATGGCTTACCTCTCCAACCGGCCGCGTCCCAAGGGCGTCATGGAGAAGTGTACGTTCTGCTTGCACCGTACCCGCGAGGGCAAGCAACCCGCTTGCCTTGAGGTTTGCCCTGTGGGCGCGCGCAAGTTTGGCAACGTGCTCGATCCCCAGAGTGAAGTGGCCCAGATCCTGCGCAGCAAGCGCGTCTTCGTGCTCAAGGAAGAGCAGGGCACTTTGCCCCGCTTCTTCTATTACTTCGACGAACGTTACCCCGCCAAGAGCGATGCGCCCGCTTTGGACGCACCTGCAAGCCATGAAGCAGCGACGGAGGAGTCGCGATGAAAGACTACTATACGTTTCTATACCGCTGCTTCCGCGTGAGCTTTGTGGGGGACTGGCGCTACAAGTCCTGGATGCTTTTTCTCAGCGTGGTGGCCTTGCTCGGGCTGAACGCGTACGCCCAGCAATTGGTCGACGGCCTGGCCGTGACCGGCATGACCGACCAGGTCTCCTGGGGCCTGTACATCGCCAACTTCACCTTCCTGGTGGGCATGGCGGCGGCGGCCGTGATGCTGGTGATCCCAGTCTATATCTACGGCAACAAGGATCTGCATGACCTGGTGATCTTCGGGGAATTGCTCGCCGTGGCTTCCATCACGATGTGCCTGATGTTTGTGACCGTGGACCTAGGGCGTCCGGATCGCTTCATTCACCTGTTCCAGCGTTTCAACTTCCCAGGGTCCATGCTGGCGTGGGACGTGATCGTGCTGAACGGCTATTTGCTGCTCAACGTGCACATCTGCGGGTATCTGATCTATTGCGCCTACCAAGGCCGCAGACCTACTAAGAAGTTCTACATCCCGTTCGTGTTCCTGGCCATCGCCTGGGCCGTGAGCATTCACACCGTTACGGCTTTCCTGTACGTGGGCCTCGGTGGACGTCCCTTCTGGAACTCCGCCATCATCGCCCCGCGTTTCTTGGCTTCCGCGTTTGCAGCCGGCCCCGCCTTCCTGATCATCGCCCTGCGCGTGATCGGAACTCAGACCAGCTATAAAGTCCCGCGCGGCGCCATCGAAACCCTGCGCAAGATCGTCACTGTAGCCCTCGCCATCAACATGTTCCTGTTGATTTGCGAAGTCTTCACCGAGTTTTATACCGATTCCGCCCACGGAGCATCGGCCCACTACCTGTTCCTCGGAATGCATGGTTACTCGGGTCTGGTGCCGTGGATTTGGACCGCGATCGGCCTCAACACCTTCGCCCTTATGGTGTTGTTCATCGGGCCCCTGGCCCGCCGCGCCGGCTGGCAGAACGCAGCTTTCCTAGCCCTGTTCGTCGGCATTTGGATCGAAAAAGGCATGGGCCTGATCGTGCCCGCCTTCATTCCCACACCCCTCGGAGAGATCGTGGAATACGTACCAACGCGTACGGAAACCATGGTGTGTCTGGGCATTTGGGCCACTGGCCTACTGCTCTTCACAATCTTTGTGCGTGTAACTATCCCCGTACTCTCCGGCCAACTCACGGTCGACAAGAGATACACCTTCGTTTCCCCGTCTTCACCCCAAAGGTGATGGCAATACCCCTAATAGGTGGATTCTATGGCCATTAAGATCCTGGCCTTGGGTGCTTACGCTTCAATTGCAGCAGCCGCATCCTTTTTCTACAACGAACCAGGTCCTACCCCCCCTGCGGCACCCGCCGTTGTCGCAAGCGAAACTGCTGAGGCTCACGCTGTCCAGCCAATGCACGCAGGTAGCACGCAAGCTATCGGCCTTCGGGAGCTTTCCAAAGCTTCTAAAGAGTGCATCAGCTGTCACAAGAAAGAGAGCCGAGCTCTGTACCAGCAATGGGGCAAGAGCAAGCACTATCGTGGCAATGTCGGTTGTTTTGAGTGCCACGCAGCCCAGGAGGGCGACGTGGATGCATTCATGCACTATGAGCAGCGCATCGCGATCATCGTGAGCCCTAAAGACTGCGCGCGTTGTCACTCCAAAGAAGTCGAAGAATTCCTGGGGTCGCACCATGCGGCAGCCGGGCGCATCCTCGGTTCCTTGGACAACGTTCTTGCAGAGGTCGTCGAAGGCAACCGCGGTTTCAAAACCGAGGCTTTCCCGAACGGCGTCTCCGCAGCAGCGGTCAGCGGTTGCTGGCAGTGCCACGGTACGGAAGTCAAGGTCCTGCCCGACGGCTCCCTGGATCCGGCCACTTGGCCGAACACAGGCATTGGTCGTTTGAACCCTGACGGAACCACGGGTTCCTGTGGGGCGTGTCACTCGAGTCACGCCTTCTCGGCGGCGCAAGCGCGTCACCCCGATACCTGTGGCAAGTGCCACTTGGGACCGGACCACCCGCAAAAGGAGATCTACGAGTCTTCCAAGCACGGTATTGCGTTCTTCGCCAATATCGACGACATGAATCTGGACAGCAACAAGTGGATCGTGGGCGAGGATTACTCGGCCGCCCCTACTTGTGCCACCTGCCACATGTCCGCCACGAAGTCGCAAGATGTGACCCACGACATCGGAATGCGTATCAGCTGGAACAACCGGCCGGTCGTCTCCGTGCGTCCTGAGGTTGCTGACGCCAAGATGGGCTTGCCTGGCAAGGACATCCCGTGGCAAATGCGTCGTCGCAACATGAAAGATGTGTGTATTAACTGCCACAACTCCAGCTGGGTTGACAACTTCTACGTGCAGTACGATGGTCTCATCGAACTGTACAACGAGAAGTTCGCCAAGCCGGGCAAAGCTCTCTACGCCGCCGCCAAGCCCCTCCTGAAGCCGGTTAAGTTCGGTAACAAGTTGGACTGGATCTGGTTCGAGCTTTGGCACCACGAAGGTCGTCGCGCACGTCACGGCGCCTCCATGATGGGTCCGGACTACACGCACTGGCACGGTACCTACGAAGTGGCTAAGCACTTCTACATCAAGATGATTCCCGAGCTGGAGCATCTTATTGANAAGMACNNGMCMMSKYYWWGGMCGNCNGCAANGCSRYWGCRGCNWSSCWRMMWGCAMAAGGYCNNRRASSWSATNSWSKSCACRGATNNCNAMAANTGGTTCCTGGGCAACATGGATGAAGAAGAAGCGGCAGCCCGTAAGAAGGCTTCCGAGGAATTCAAGGATCGCTACAAGTGATCTGTTTCCACGGGGTCGGTCTATCCATTAGGGTGGGCCGGCCCCTCACGTTAACTAAGGTGATGCTATGCGCGAACAACTCAATCTGACAGAACAGGACGGCTACGAAGCCTTGCAAGGCCACCTGGCCGAGCGCGCCTATCAAGCCCGCCAGAATTACCCTGACTTGGCGAATGAAGCTGCCGTCCGGCGCTTGTTGGCTGATCCGGAAGTGGTGCGTTTTCCCACAGCCATGATCTTCGACACGAAGTTTCTGATCCCTGGTGAATTTGCCCATGCCGAGCCGCGCGGCGACAAGGCCAGCGATGGTTTTGTGCTGGTGGTGCACCCGCACTTCAAGGAGCGCTGGGAGGATTTGCCCTACCTGGTGTCCTATCACATTCCTTCCATCAACTATCTGGATGTGGCCACCCACCGGGAGGCCGAATTGTTCGGTGCAATCCTGATGGGCATGGAAAAGGAAGCCTATTACAAGAAGATCTGCGACCTGGCCGATGAGTTGGGTCCTGTGCCCGGCGCGGAATTTTTGAGTGAGACGGGTCTGGCTCCGGAAACCAGTACGAGTGCTTGTTGCGGTGGCGATCACTGCTCCTAGCGGTCCCGGCTCCAAGCCGTTACTGTAGTTAGCTGCCCATGATTCTACCCGATCCCAAATCACGTCCCGGTTTGACCGGATCAGAGCCCCGCGACTTGGCCTTGCCCCGGTTGGTCGAGCAAGAAGGACCCCAGTTGCATTCCCTAGCGCGAAGGTTCTGTCCGAGCCCTGAGGACGCGGAGGATCTGGTGCAGGAAGTGTTTTTGACGGCCTTCCGCACCTGGGATCAGTTTCGCGGGGATTCCAAGGTCAGTACTTGGCTGTACACGATCGCTTCCAGGGCCTGCATGAAAATGCAGCGACGCAAGGTGGGGGAGCCCGCGAATATGGCTTCCCTGGATGAGCTCATGCCCATGGGCGAACCGCGCATGGCCAGCTTGCCGGGCCCGGGCGAGGATCCCTTGTCGGAGCAATTGCGGGCGGAGGGCCGTGCGGCCGTGCAGCAAGCCATCGCGGACCTGCCCGAAGCATTCCGCATGCCGATCGTTTTGCGCGAGATCGTAGGGCTCACCCTGGCGGACATCGCGGGTGTCTTGCAGATCCCCGAAGCCACGGTGAAGACCCGTTTGCACCGGGCGCGTTTGCGTTTGCGCCAGGCGCTCGAGGAGAATCTWCCGGTCCGTGAAGTCCCSGCGTACAACTTGGACAAGGCCATCTGCATGGATCTCTTGCAGGCCAAGCAGGCCAGTTTGGACTTGGGTTTGACTTTTGAATTTCCTCCTGGAGTCTTCTGCGAGCGCTGTTCCGAGGTCTTCAAAACCATGGATTTGACCCAGCAGTTTTGCTCGATCGCCCCGGGTGACGAGTGGCCCGCGGAACTCGGGCGTCAGGTGCTCGCTAGCTTTCAGGGGGCATAGGAGAGGTTGTGGGCGGGGGCAGGCGGCATAAATGACCAACCGGTCTGGCGTGCACCGTATACTTCGCCCATGAAAATCAGCCACATGCTCCTGCCTTTGCTTGCCACGGGACTGCTCTTCTCATGCACCTGCTGCGACGCCCCCGTTGAGACCGCTAGCGATTCGCAAAGCGCCAGCTCGCAGGCCATCGCTCCCATGGCTGCGGTCGAACTTGGTGAAATGCGTAAGCTGCACCTATGGGGCGGTGTGTACCTGGGAAGCCAGCCTTCCGAGGCCGACCTGGCACTTTTCAAGGATAGTGGTTTGGCGAGCGTGATCAACATGCGCAAGTCCGCCGAGATGCAGTTCGATGAGTCCAGCGTGGCCCAAGGCCTGGGCCTGGGCTACAGCCATATCGGCTGGAATGGCCCCGACGAATTGACCGACGAGCTTTTTGATAGTTTCCGTGAGCTGATGAATCAGGCGCAGCAGCCGATGCTGGTGCACTGCGCTTCCAGCAACCGGGTCGGCGCGATTTGGATGGTTTGGCGTGCATTGGACCAAGGTGCCAGCGTGGAAACCGCTCTGGCCGAGGCCAAAATGGCCGGTATGCGCACGCCTGGCTACGAGACCAAAGCCTTGGACTACATCTCTCGCAATTCCAAGTAGGCTTGCCATGGGGGAAGCCCCTGGACGGCCATGCGGGCCCGGTGCCGAGTCAATCGCTCGACACCGGGCCCGAATTATAGATGGAAGTGTTCTCAAGTGCCGATAGGATCGGAGCATGCACACGCCGCGCGTCTCGATCCTGATCCCGACTATGAACGGGGAAGAGGACCTGGACAGGTTGCTGCCCGCTTTGAAGGCGCAGCACGTGGCGGGGGGCTTCGAGATCGTGGCGCTGGATTCCGAGAGCGACGATGGCACGCGTGCGCTGCTGAGCGAGGCGGGCGTGCGCTTTGAAACCATCAAGCGTGCGGACTTTGCCCATGGTTCCGCTCGCAACCGGTTGGGCGACTTGGCGCGCGGCGAGATTTTGGTGTTCTTGAGTCAGGACGCATTGCCCGTGGGCAATCGCTTTGTTGAGGAATTGACCGCGCCCTTGGCCGAGGTCGGGGTGGCTGGCACCTGGGCTCGCAATCTGCCGCATCCCACCGACGATGCTCTCACCATGCGCAGTTTGCTCTCCTCTGGCGAGTCCGACGGGGTTTCCAGGCGCGTGGGCCTCGAAGCGGGTGTGTGTTTGGCTGATTTGAAGCCCTTGGACCGCATGCTGCGCACGCGCTTCAACAATGTGGCCAGCGCCATGTCCCGGGAGACCTTGCAGAAACAACCGTTCCCAATCGTGCCGTTTGGCGAGGACTCCGCCTGGGCCGCTAGCGTTTTAGGCTCTGGATTGCAGTTGCAATACGTGGCAGAGGCTGTCGTGCTGCACGCCCATCGTTACGACCCCAAAAGCGCGTACAAGCGCAACGAATTGGACGCTCGCTTCATGCGTGAGGTGCACGGCTGGATAGCGAGGCCGCACCTCTTGAGCGTCCTAAAAGGTTGGCTCTACGAGATGCGTGAGGATGCGCGCTTCCTTCGGGAGCGTGGGGGGCCGTGGAGAGAGGCGCTAAGGGCTCCCATGTTGAGGCTCGGCCAGGTCCTCGGACAGTGGCAAGGAAGCCGCAGATAGGGACACATTGGGTCACGATTTGAGATCCCAATTCTGAAACGAGCGCTGGCTCCCAGGTCTCGCCCTTCTTCAATTGCCCCGGGGCCCTGAGTGGGGTCTACTTATGGCCGAACCCCCGGCCCAGCGGGGTCGAAAACCCATGCCTGCCATTCAATCCATCTCCATCCACATGCCCACCTACCAGGGCATGGAATTCCTCGAGCGCGTGCTCCAGGCCCTTTTGGAGCAGAATTGCGATCTGCCTTGGGACTTCTACGCCATCGATTCGGGCTCCACTGATGGCACATGGGAATTCCTCCAGCAGCAAAAAGCCAAGGCTTCCGTGCCCTTTGAATTGGAGCGCATCCATTCGGTGGAATTCGACCACGGGGATACGCGCAACCTGATGGCCAGCCGTACGCGCGGGGACCTGCTCGTTTTCCTGACCCAGGATGCGATTCCCGCCGGACCGGATTGGCTGCAGACCCTGGTCAACAACTTCGAGGACGAAGGCGTCGGCGCCGCCTATTGCCGTAACGTTCCGCGCCCCGATGCGCAGCGCGCCACAAAGATTCTTTCCGCGGGCGACCCCGGATATGCGGTAGAGCGCACCGTGCAGGTCGCGCCCCCCGCCGGAACCGAACTGAGCCCCGACGAACAACGGTTGCTCTACAACTTCAACGACGTGGCCTCCGCCGTACGCCGTGATCTCTGGATTCGCCATCCGTTCCCGCGCACCAACTTCGGAGAGGACGTGCTCATGGCACGCGCCCTGATCGAAGGCGGCTTCAAAATCATTTACGACGCGGAAGCCACCGTGGAGCACAGCCACGATTACACGCCGGAGCAAATGTGGGCGCGTGGCGAAATCGACGGACGTTTCAACGCGGAATGGCTCGACCGCGTCGCGATCGGATCCCAGAAAGACGTGGAGTTTTTACTCAAGCGCTTGGGCGGCGAAGATGGCGCTGCCGTGGACACGTTGTCGCTCGCCGGCGACGAAAGTGCCGCGCTCAAGGCCGAATTGAACAGTTTGCGCCGTTCCGTGTTCGAGGGTTTGCTGCAAGGCTGCAAGTCGAAGCCGCGTCATGCCAAGTCATCCCTGCGCGCCGACGGCCACTTGAAACTGCTCTATGTCGTCCATGGTTTTCCGCCCGAGACCTGGGCCGGCACTGAAATCTACACGCTCAACTTGGCGCGCGGCATGCAAGCCTTGGGCCACGAAGTCACAATCTTGACACGCTCTCCCGGCAAGGAAGGCCAAGAGAACTTCTCGGTGCACGAGGACGAATTCGAGGGCTTGCGCGTGCTGCGCATGGTCAACCATTTGGCCCATCGCTCCCTGCGCGACAGCTACGAGGATGATCGCGCCGAGCAGGTCTTCAGCCGTGTCTTGGCCGAAGTGCAGCCGAACCTGGTGCACTTCCAGCACATGATTCATAGCTCGATCGGGAACGTGCAACTGGCCAAGGACGCGGGTTGTGCCACGGTCGCCACCTGCCACGACTACTGGGGTTTGTGCGCGCGCGTGCAGATGATCCGCCCCGACCGCAAGATCTGCCCGAGCTCCATGGGCGCCGGCTGCTTTGCTTGCATCAAGGACAAGGACTCGAGAAGCATCGAGACCTTGGCGCGCCAAAACCCCAAGAAACTGGCCACCGCTGCTGGTTTGACAGCCAAGTTGTTTGGGCCCAACCGCAAGTGGGGCCGTCAATCGGGCGAATTCCTGGAGATGCAACGCCGCAACGAAAAAGTGATGGAAGCTTATGCCGCCTGCGATTTGCGCATCAGTCCCAGCCGCTTCCTACGTCAGATGTACCTGGACAACGGGGACTTTGACGCGCACCGCTTCCTGTTTTCCGACAACGGCATGCGCACGGACCACGTGGAGACCGTGGATAAGGTGCGCGAAGCTGGCGATCCGATCCGCTTTGGATTTGTGGGCAGTTTGGTGTGGTACAAGGGCGGTGAAACCATGATCCGCGCCATGCGTAACCTGGCGGGCGAGAACGCCTTGCTCAACGTGTATGGCACATTCGATCCCGAGAACGACGAACACCATGCGGAGCTTGGCGAGCTGGCCAAGGGCCACAACGTGACCTTCCACGGGCGCTTTGACAATTCCAAGTTGGCCGGCGTCTACGCTGAGATCGATGTGCTGATCGTGCCCAGCGTCTGGTATGAAAACGCACCGATTACGATACACGAGGCGCACCTGACGGGCACTCCGGTGCTGACCAGCAACATTGGCGGCATGGCGGAGTTCGTGCGCGATGGCATCGATGGCTTGCACTTTGAGGTGGGGGACGACAAGGACCTGGCCAAGCAGATGAAGCGCTTCATCGACGGCCCTGGACTTTTGGACGAGCTGTCCAAGGACTTCCCGCCCCTCAAAACCTTGGATCAGAACGTGGAGGAGACCGAGTCGCGCTACCGCGCACTGGTCGCCACCAACCGGCCCAAAACAGGCCCCTCCGCGCCTCTTGCCTGGCGCGGCAATCAGCACAAACGTTCAGGCGGTCCTGTTGAAGTGCAAGGGGAGGACCTGGCACTGCTGCGCCCCGGCGGGTGGGTGGAGTACGACCTTCCGGGCGGTCCCGAAGGCGCGCGCAGCCAAGTCGTAGTGAGTTTGCGCTTCCTAGTCGATGAAACCCAATTGGAACAGGGCGGAAGAGTCCTGTTTGGGGATGTGGAAGTGGCTCG